>CAZGWS010000018.1:6078-24329 GCA_964528805.1 uncultured Lentimicrobiaceae bacterium
CTTCAGGAATATTATAACCATCCTGAATTATTCAAAGGTAAATTCGAGAAATATATTCAATATTTAACCATACTTATGAACTGCATGTACTGGGATGACCGGTATCCCAGGATTGTAACTAAAGATTTTTTGCATGAGTATTTCAAAAAAGAAAATCCAAAACTTATTGTAATAGGTGATGTTACCTGCGATCCTGATGGGTCAATTGAATGTACACATGTTGGCACTGCAATTGAAGATCCTGTTTTTGTGTATGATCCTTTAACTCGTAAACCAACAATGGGCTTTAAGGGAAATGGTGTTTTGGTGATGGCTGTTGACATCCTGCCAAGTGAGCTGCCACGTGAGTCATCTCAAACTTTTTCGGATGCGTTGGTAAAATTTATGCCCGAAATTGCTTCTGCCGATTTTAATGTACCAACAGATAACCTAAAGTTGCCTTTCCCAATCAAAAAAGCATTAATATTACACAATGGTGTGCTAACACCGGATTATCAATATCTTAAACAATATATTTAATTCGCTAATCTTACTTAAGAAATAAAAAACCCTATTAAAATGAAAAATATATTAATATTAGGTGCAGGATTGTCAACCAATAGTTTGATCGATTACCTACTTAAAAATGCAACAAAATATAATTGGCACATTACAGTAGCCGACATCAATGAAGAAACTGCAAGATTTAAGGTTAATGGACATGAATGTGGTTCAAGTATAGTTTTTGATATCTCTGATGAAACCGAAAGTTGGCGTGCAATTGCCAATGCCGATGTTGTGATATCAATGTTGCCTGCATCAATGCATAGCATGGTTGTTAAAAAATGCATCGACTTAAGAAAACCGATGCTAACAGCTTCGTATGCAAGTGACGAAATAAAAGAACTGAATGATGAAGCTGTGGCTGCAGGTATTCCCATTTATATGGAACTTGGTCTTGATCCCGGTATTGATCATATGTCAGCAATGAACGTGATTAATAGAATTAAAGAATCAGGGGGAGAGCTTACTTCATTTTATTCATTTACAGGTGGATTGGTGGCTCCCGAAAGTGATAACAATCCATGGAATTATAAGTTTACATGGAACCCCCGGAATGTGGTGTTGGCAGGACAAGGGGTTTCGCAGTTTATTAAAAATGGACGCTATAAATACATTCCTTATAACCGTCTTTTTGATCGAATTATAACACGTAAAATATTACAATATGGTGACTTTGAGATATATGCAAACCGAGATTCGCTGAAATATCGAAGTATTTATAATATAAAAGATATACCGTCAATGTATCGAGGTACTATCAGACGTCCCGGATTCGCAAAAGCTTGGACCGTATTTGTTAGTCTTGGTATGACGCAAGATGATTACAAACTTGAAAATTCGGAAAACATGACCTACCGCGATTTTCTAAATGTATATCTGCGTTATGAACCAAATGTGCCTGTTGAAATAAAACTTCAGGAATATTGTAAAAATGCTGCCGATCCGGTAGTTCTTGAAAAACTAACATGGCTTGGCATTTTTGATAATCGAAAAATTGGATTAAAAAATGCGACTCCAGCTCAAATATTACAAAAACTGTTGATGGAGAAATGGACAATGGATGCTGATGATAAGGATATGATTATTATGCAACATGAGTTTAAATATAAACTAAATGGTGAAGAAAAAATGATCGTTTCAGCAATGGCTGTAATAGGTAAAAATCAGGTAGAAACATCTATGGCAATGACGGTTGGCTTGCCCCTTGGTATTGCTACGAAGTTGTTGCTTACAGGAAAATTTGAACATAGAGGGATCGTTTTGCCAATAAATAAAGAAATTTATGAGCCAATTTTGTCAGAACTCAAGTCCTTTGGTATAGCCTTTGACGAGAAAGAGTACATGGTTGGCTAATACCTAATTTAATACACTCAGAATGAAATACTTACTGTTATTATTACTCATTGGCATTGTTGTTTATTATGCAATGAATTGGAAAAAAACATCAAATAACGATTCTAAAAGTAACAACTCTGATGGGAATCCGTATAAATCTGATAATGGATCTTATGCTGCCGGACGCAACTCAAAACAACGACAAACATCAGGTGCAAATTATGCAAAATGGGTAGCAGGTGGGCTGGGCTGGGCTTTTGGCGGGCCAATAGGAGGGATGTTGGGGTTCATGTTCGGGTCGATGGTTGGCGGTGGATCAGGCATGACAAATGGGCAGATTGGTAAAACCCGAACCGGCGACTTTAATGTCTCACTCCTTATATTATCGGCAGCGGTAATGAAAGCTGATGGTAAAGTTACTCGTTCGGAACTTAATTACGTTAAGCAGTTTATAACAAATAACTTTGGTGCTGCTCGCGCTCCTGAATATGTTAAAATACTGGGTGAGTTAATAAAAAAGGACTTTAATCTTCAGGATGTTACTCACCAAATTAGGCATTATATGGACTATTCGTCCAGATTAATGCTTCTACAGTTTTTGTTTGGAATTGCATTGTCTGATGGAAATACACACAATGATGAAATAAATGTTATACAAACAATATCTGCCTACCTCGGAATAACAAATAACGATTATGCCTCCATTAAGGCAATGTTTATTAAGGATACAAATAGTGCTTATGAGATACTCGGCGTGTCATCAAATGCCGGTAACGATGATGTTAAAAGTGCCTATCGTAAGTTGGCTAAAAAATATCATCCTGATAAAGTAAGCCATCTCGGTGAAGATATTAAGAAAGCAGCAGAAGTTAAAATTACAGAACTCAATGCAGCATATGATGCTATTAAAAGTGAGCGTGGGATGGTTTAATCATTCATTCATTCGTATGGAGGTCAGGGGTATTAATTGTGGAATCTCCACGAGGCACCAAAATAAAATCTGGCATCTTGCGCCGGATAATTTGGTGCTAAATAATATCTGTAATTTCCAAAATAGCCGTTAAAATGAGCCATTCTGAGAAATAATCTCACTTGTTTTACCATTAGAGTTACATAAAAATCGGCATATGGATAATTACCAATCTTTTTATCATTTTGTAAATAGAAAAGACGTAATTCGGGCATGTATGCATCTGCATAAAATTCAGAGAAATATGTAAACTGGAATCCTGTTTGCAGTACGGCGGCTTTCTTAAAAATAAAACTCCTAAAATAAATATCCATTACGCCGGAAAGTTTAGGCAGCCTAATGATGCTAGGCTGACTTGTAGTTTGATAGACTGTGCGCAAGTTAATTCCGAACTTGTGTAATGGGATGGTTCCATTTGCAGTTAACTGAAGCACTGTCTCTCCTCTGTCAATTTGCTGAGGACGAATTGAGTCATCTAAATAAGTGTAATTCCCAAAAGTGTAAAATTTTGCTTCAAAACTAAGTTGATGAAAATTGTACGATCCAGATAGTAATAATTGCCTTTCTTTTTTCAAGCTATTCGACCATCTATAATAATTACTTTGATATTTATTATAGTACCAGTTGGGAGTTCGGTTGGAAAAATCAACACCAAAATTAAAAAAACCAATATTCTTTTCCTTATTCCCAAGATACTGAATAAGAGTGCCTTTGATGCGAAAGTCGCCTTGATTATATCCACTAAAAACCCATCGTGTGTCTGCATTTAAATGGAAGCTTTCTCCAAAATTAAATTCTACACCACCAAAAGTAGTTATTTGAGAATATGTTGCAGAAATGGAGTCG
This sequence comes from uncultured Lentimicrobiaceae bacterium, assembly GCA_964528805.1. GTDB lineage: Bacteria > Bacteroidota > Bacteroidia > Bacteroidales > F082. The sequence goes on from CAZGWS010000018.1 coordinate 9,773, forward strand.
TAAGGAAGTGTCTGTTTTATGTAACTGTGTGTAGCCCCCATGTACATATAAAAAATCTGTTCTTTCTTATTCTTCTGATAACCAATGCTTGACCATCTAAATGTATTCTGAAATTCCTCCTGAAATAAAGAATCATAAGTTGATACTGTATTGAGAGGTGTGGAATTGCCTATGTAAAAGGAAGTTAACGAATCTGCATCAGTATAAATCATTTGGTTTCGCCGATACCTAAATGAGTAGCTTATGTTACCTGCATCAATTTTCCTTTTTATACTATCCTTGTTGCTGATAGGAGACAAAATATTAAAGTACTGCTGAATAAAAAAGCCCGATTGTTTAACCATGTTTTGTGCATTCATCAGGTTAACCGGAATTATACGTCTGTCACTTTCAATATTGTCTTCAAATATGCTATCATACTTTAATCCTCCATTTTCCTCAGCAACGACCTTATTGCGCAAGTAATTAGCAATTAAACCATACCGCATATTTTTTGTGTAATATTGGGTAGTTATATAAATTCGTTGGTCATTAACTCCGCTTCTTAAGTAAGGACTACTATTTGTAGGACTAAAATTAAGAGCATAATCAAGTCCAAATGTTATCCCTCTACTAATCTTTCTGGCGAATACAACGTTGAAATTTTGTTCATGATTTGCTCCCATCACATAATTTAATTCGGTGTAGGGAACGTAAGGACTGTAATATCTAACATCTGAATTATGATAGAGAAAGTTTGAAAAAACAGAACTTCCCATAAAATAACTTGGTGAAAGGGTTGGTGTATAAACAAGATTTTTTGCAGCTAAGCCAATATTGCTAAGCGTTGAATATAATCCATTATTTAAATGAAGAGGATTATACCGTTGAAAATTATAGGTATTTGTATCAATGTAATCATAATTGTTAAGCTTTCTATTTTCAATATCTCCCATAAAATAAATTACAGTTAATGAGTCTTTTAGGGTTAATACTGAGTCTCTAATCTTAGCTTGGATACTTCCATTACTGTTAGCCGCATCAGTAGAATCAATATTTAGTGTATCTGTAAAATTACTTTTTATGTTTGCAACAGTATCATATTTTGATACGAAGATATTGTTACATATAGGTATCGGTACAATGTTTTTGGCAAAATTAATGAACGGAACCATAATGAGTAACATCACACTAACAATTAATCTATATGTTGAACTTCTTAAAAAAAACATTGCCACAAAGATATTATACTATTTTTAAACTAAGGTAGAATAATCTATAAGTTTTATTTTGTAGTTTCGCACTGAGTGAAATAACTTATTCTCTGCTATTTGATGCCGGATTTGTATATTTTTACCCGGATTGACACTCATTATTTTTTAACTTTTAACTTTGTTAACAACAGATAACTGTACTTATGGCTGTAAAAATTAAAACTCTAAGTGGATATTTTCATGAATATCAAAAAAGTATTGTAAAACCCGAAGCATTTTGGCAACAGCAAGCCGAAGAATTCTTTTGGAGACAAAAATGTGATCGCACCTTGGATTGGAACTTTGAAGAACCCAGAATTGAGTGGTTTAAAGGTGGAAAATTAAATATTACTGAAAATATTTTTGAAAGACAGATATTTATTCGTAAAGAGCAAACAGCTATAATTTGGGAACCTAATAACCCTAACGATGTAGGAATTACTTTAACTTATGGTCAACTTTTTGATAAAGTAAAACAGTTTGCTAATGTGCTTTTGAACCGAGGAATTAAGAAAGGAGATAGGGTAGCTATTTATATGCCAATGATTCCCGAACTGGCAATTGCAATGCTTGCTTGTGCCCGTATCGGTGCAATTCACAGCATTATCTTTGCAGGATTCTCCAGCAATGCACTTGCTGATCGTATTGTAGATGCTACGGCAAAAATGCTGATTGTTTCTGATGGGGCATATCGCGGGGCAAAAACCATTCCTATAAAAGCTATTGCAGATGAAGCACTTTTAAAATGTAATAGTGTGGAAACTGTCGTTGTTAAAAAAAGAACCGGTCAGGATGTAATTATGACTGAAGGTCTTGATTTTTGGTGGGATGACTTGTGTGAAGGTGTTTCAACAAAAAATGATGCTGAAATCATGGATTCTGAAGATCCACTCTTTATATTATATACTTCAGGTTCAACCGGTCAGCCAAAAGGTGTTGTTCATACTATAGGCGGTTACATGGTTTATACCAGTTATACTTTTCGTAATGTTTTCCAATTTAGCGAAGGTGATGTGTATTTCTGCTCTGCTGATATTGGTTGGATTACAGGTCATTCATACATAGTTTACGGACCTTTACTTAGTGGAGCAACTACACTGATGTTTGAAGGAATACCCACTTTTCCTGATGCAGGAAGATATTGGGATATCATTGAAAAATATAATGTAAATCAGTTTTATACTGCCCCAACTGCAATTAGAACCCTTATGGCATACGGAAATAGCTTTGTTGAGAATAAGTCGTTAGCAAGTTTAAAAGTGTTAGGTACTGTGGGTGAACCAATTAACGAAGAAGCTTGGCACTGGTATCACGATCATGTTGGTAAAAACAAATGTCCCATTGTTGATACCTGGTGGCAAACAGAAACCGGTGGAATATTAATAAGCCCGTTGGCAGGCATAACACCAACAAAACCATCGTACGCTACTTTGCCACTACCGGGTATTAATCCGGTTATTGTGGATACTGCCGGTATTGAATTAAAAGGAAATAGTGTGGAGGGTAATCTTTGTATTAAATTCCCCTGGCCGGGGATGGCTCGAACTATTTATGGTGATCATGAGCGATTTCGTAAAACTTATTTTGATACTTATGAGGGGCTGTATTTTACCGGAGATGGCGTAAAACGTGATGAAGATGGTTATTACCGAATCCTTGGAAGAGTTGATGATGTTATTAATGTATCAGGACACAGAATGGGGACAGCAGAAGTGGAAAATGCAATTAACGAGCACCCGCGTGTTGTTGAATCAGCAGTAGTTGGCTTTCCCCATGCAATAAAAGGACAAGGAATATTTGCCTTTGCTGTTTGTAATGATATGGATAATTCTACCAGCGAACAAGGTATTATCAAAAGTATTAAAATAGGTGTTAATAATATTATAGGTCCTATTGCAAGACCAGATAAAGTATTGATAGTTAGTGGTCTGCCAAAAACCAGATCGGGTAAAATTATGAGAAGAATTTTGAAAAAAATTGCTGCCGGAGATTTTAACAACTTTGGTGATACAAGTACATTACTAAATCCAGAAGTTATTAAGGAAATAATCGAAAAAAATAAGACATCTTAATTTAAGATTATATTTATCTGACCTATATTTTCTGTGTTTAAAACTCGCACGGCGGTTGCATACCCCATAATTAAATTAATTGAAAATTTTGAGGGACAACATTTTTCTCTACTTTTTATCTTCGTTTTTTGTGAAAGTTGATGTTTTCCAAGAGTATAGTTAATCATACGCTATTTGTTAATTAGTACTATTAATTAAACAGGTAACGTAATATAAGCAAAATTATTATCAACTGAAGATAATTATTATCAATTATTCAGTATCTATACTTACAACTGAGACATGTAACCTGAAATATCAGGCAGTAAGGACAACATTTTTTTCTTTAATAATCTTTCTCATATTAATAATTGCATAACGCATGCGCCCAAGTGCAGTATTTATGCTAACATCAGTCTGATCCGCAATATCTTTAAAACTTAAACCTAAATAACATCTTAAATATAATACTTCTTTCTGCTCATTAGGTAAAAAGTCAAGGAGCTTTCTTACGTCGTTATGAATCTGATTGTTAACAATTAAATCCTCAATCGATGGGTCTGTGTAGCTAATAGTGTCAAAAATATCAAACTCACTGTAAGAGTTATCAATAGTAGGAACTTTTTTAGCTTTTCTAAAATGATCAATCACTAAATTGTGCGCAATTCGCATCACCCACTGTATAAATTTACCCTGATCATTGTAGCTGCCACGCTTAAGAGTATTAATAACTTTTACGTATGTGTCCTGAAAAATATCATCAGCCAACTGTTTATCTTTCACCAACAAAAATATGTACGAGTACAATCTACTTTGATGACGCTCAATAAGAATTTGAAGACTGGAGTGATTACCGTTGATGAAACTTCTAACAAGTTCATTCTCCTGAATAGTTGATACCCCCATTTTTATTAAGTTTGAATAAATGAAACAAAAAAATGGTAAAGTTTATTCGATAATTTTCTCCTCTTGGTTAGTTAAACAATAATGCAAATGTAATTATAAATTTAATTAAAGCAAATAAAATTCTAAATTTGCACGTATTTTTTTAAAATAGTATATAAATATTTATTAAGTATTGAAAAACAATAGTAACATAACAATCATTAAATCAAGGGTTAATAACCTTAAAAATCTTAGCGTTACAATACCAAAAAAAAAATTAATTGTAATAACAGGTTTGTCCGGTTCAGGGAAGTCATCTTTGGCATTTGACACTTTATATGCTGAAGGACAGCGTCGATATGTAGAAAGTTTGAGTTCGTATGCACGACAGTTTATGGGGCGCATGGATAAGCCAGAAGTGGATGCAATAACAGGTATATCACCTGCTATTGCAATTGAACAAAAAGTAAAAAGTCGAAATCCACGCTCAACAGTTGGCACTTCAACAGAAATTTATGAATATGTTAAGCTGCTTTTTGCACGAATTGGACGTACATATTCACCAATATCAGGCAATTTGGTTATGCGTCATAGTGTTACGGATGTAGCAGATTTTATTGCAACATTGCCTTCCGGAACAAACGCTATTATTTATGCCCCAATATTTAAAAATGCTACCCGTAAATTAAAACAGCAACTTAAAGTGCTCATGCAGCAAGGGTTTAGCCGTGTGTTAGTCGATGGGCAAATAAAAAGAATTGAAGATCTGTCTGATACAATTGACGATGCCGATGAGTCAGATAAATATCATCTTATAATTGACAGAGTAAGAGTTGACTATACAGATGATGATATGTTGGCACGTGTTGCCGATTCAGCGCAAATTGCCTTTTATGAAGGGAAAGGCTTATGCTTTGTTTCTTATGAATTAGATCACAAGCCAGTAATTTCCGAATTTTCAAATAAATTTGAACTTGATGGGATTACATTTGTCGAACCCTCGGTTAATATGTTCACTTTTAATAATCCCTATGGTGCATGTAAAAAATGTGAAGGATATGGAAATATTATTGGTATTAATCCAAATTTGGTGATACCGAACATGGCTTTGTCGGTTTATGATGATGCTATTGCCTGTTGGAAAGGCGAAAAAATGAGTGAGTATAAAGAAAAGTTTCTACAGAATGCTTACAAATTTAACTTCCCTATCTACAAACCTTATTTTGAGTTAACCGATGAGCAAAAATCATTATTATGGATGGGAAATGAACACTTTGATGGAATTAATACTTTTTTTAGTTTTATTGAAGAACAGGCTTATAAAATACAATATCGTGTTATGCTTTCGCGATACAGGGGGAAAACAATTTGTCCCGATTGCCAAGGTACACGGTTGCGAAAAGATACTAATTATGTTAAGGTAGGAGGACTAACCGTTACCGAAATTGTACAACTTCAGATTAATGATACATATAAATTTTTTGTAAATCTTAAACTTGATGACTATGAAAGTAAAGTTGCTAAACGCCTTCTTACAGAGATAATTACACGATTAAAGTATTTGATTGATGTTGGACTTTTTTATCTTACACTAAATAGGTTATCATCATCACTTTCTGGTGGCGAGTCGCAACGGATAAATCTGGCAACTTCGCTCGGCAGCTCGTTGATAGGCTCAATGTATATACTTGATGAACCCAGTATTGGCTTGCATCCGCGTGATACCGAACGACTAATTAATATTCTTTACGGATTGCGTGATATTGGTAATACAGTTATTGTTGTTGAACATGATTCCGAAATTATTAAGGCATCTGATCAAATAATTGATATTGGTCCCGATGCCGGCGAACATGGAGGGGAACTGGTATTTCAAGGTAGCTTTAATGAGCTTAAAAATAGCACCGAAAGTTATACTGCATTATACCTTACAAATAGAAAAAAAATTGATATTCCAAAACGAAGACGGAATTGGCAAAACTATATTGACATTGTTGGCGCATCTAAAAATAATCTAAAAAATATATCACTAAAAATACCATTAAATATATTGCTGGTCATTACAGGAGTCAGTGGTTCAGGAAAATCAACACTTGTTAAAGATATACTTTATCCGGCTGTTAAACTAAAGTTGGATGGTAATAGAGATACCGGTAGCAGCTATGGTCAAATTATGGGAGAAATTCTTAATTATTCATCTATTGAGTATGTAGATCAAAATCCTATAGGACGCTCATCACGCTCAAACCCTGTTACGTACCTTAAAGCTTTTGATGATATCCGCACTTTGTTTGCTGCACAAAAATTAGCCAAACTTCGTGGCTATAAACCAGGAAATTTTTCATTTAATGTACCGGGAGGTAGGTGCGATGAGTGTGAAGGAGAGGGTGTGATTAAGGTTGAAATGCAGTTTATGGCTGATATTTATCTTAAATGTGATGCCTGTAACGGACAAAGGTTTAAAGAGGAAGTCCTGGAAATAAAGTATGAAAATAAAAATATTTCAGATGTGCTTAACATGACTGTAAATCAGGCAATTAGTTTCTTTAATAAGTCAAATAATTTTACCAATATTACAAAACGTGTTGTCGAAAAGATAATACCGCTTCAAGATGTGGGTCTTGGTTATTTACATCTGGGTCAACCCTCAAATACACTCAGTGGCGGCGAAGCCCAACGTGTTAAGCTTGCATTCTTCTTGTCGAAAGGAGTAACAGAGTCAGCAACTCTTTTTGTTTTTGATGAGCCAACCACCGGACTTCACGTGCACGACATTAGTAAGCTGCTTATTTCGCTTAATTCGCTCATAGAAATAGGACACTCGGTAATAGTCATAGAACACAATACTGATGTGATAAAATCAGCAGATTGGATTATTGATCTTGGACCTGATGGCGGTGATAATGGAGGATATGTTATATTTGAAGGCACTCCTGAGGATATTATTAATTGTTCTGCATCATTAACAGGTAAATATTTAAAACCCAGTATGATGTAACAGTAACTCAGCACTTTTATGTTTTTTCAACCCAATAATTATTTAAATATTTTTTCTTTCTGATAAAATGAAATTCTGTTCATTAAAATAAATTGATACTTTTACACCCTAAATTTATAAATAAAATTATATGAAAAATCTAATATTAATTACTTCGTTTCTTACCCTTGTTTTTTTATCTTTTTCATGTTGCCATGGCGTTGATTCAAAGCAACATAGTACTGCCAAAGTACCTGATACAACAGTACACTACCCTCAAGAGAAACACTTAGCCAATATTAAACAATTAACTGCTGCCGGTGATAATGCAGAAGCTTATTTTAGTTTTAACGATTCTATGATAGTTTTTCAGGCAAAAGTGCCCAAATGGGGAAGTGCTTGCGATCAGATTTATTATTTCCCGTTTAGCGATGGCGATATGAAAACAAAGATGCCAAAAAATTTGAGTAATGGTGTTGGTAGAACCACTTGTTCATATTTTATGCCCGGCGATACAACTATATTGTATGCATCAACTCGATCCGGTGGCGATCAGTGTCCTCCTAATCCTGAAAAACGTACCGATGGTAAATATGTTTGGCCTATTTATTCTGATTTTGATATTTATGTTTCTGATTTAGATGGTAATATACTTGATACATTAATTGCGTCACCGGGATATGATGCGGAAGCAACTATTTCAGCACAAGGTGATAAGATTGTATTTACCTCCGATCGCTCTGGCGATTTGGAGCTTTATACTTGTGATATCGACGGAAGTAATATCCATCAGGTTACTAATGAGCTGGGATATGATGGTGGTGCATTTTTCTCACCCGATGGAACTAAACTTATTTTCCGCTCATCTCGTCCAAAAACAGCCGAGGATATTAAAGTGTATAAAGACTTGCTCGCTAACGGACTTGTTATGCCAACTGAAATGGAACTATACATATGTAATGTTGATGGAAGTGATTTAAAACAAATTACTCATCTTGGTAAAGCAAACTGGGCACCATTTTTTGATCCTTCCGGTAAGAAAGTAATTTTTAGCTCAAATCATGCCAGCAAAATTGGCTATCAGTTTAACCTTTTTATGATAAATATTGATGGAACAGGTCTGGAACAAATTACATACGATCACATATTTGATGCATTTCCAATGTTTTCTTATGACGGTAAAAAGCTTATCTTTTCTTCTAACAGAAATAATGGTGGCACACATAATACAAACCTTTTTATTGCCGATTGGGTAAAATAGTTATACTTGGTGTTAATACCTGTAAATGAACTGGTTGTACTCTGTTTCTATCCTTAACAGGAATGCGCTATGTTAAATGAAAATCGAAAAAAAGTTTACGAACTACTTAACCATCTTGGCATTGAGTTTGAGGTTTTTGAACACCCACCTCTTTTTACAATTGATATTGCTCAATTATATTGGAAAGATATAGATGCTTTTCATTGTAAAAATCTTTTCTTTCGTAATCATAAAGGAAATAAACACTATCTAATAATTATTAAGGATAAAACTCCTTTCAATATTCATAGTCTTGAGAAAACCTTGAAACAAGGAAAGCTTAGTTTTGCATCTCAGAAGCGACTGTTAAAATACTTAGGGGTGTTGCCGGGATCGGTTTCCCCATTCGGACTTATTAATGATGTTGAGCATCATGTTCATGTTTTTTTGGATGAAAATATACAACTATCAAAAAAAATCAGCTTTCATCCTAATGATAATACGGCAAGTGTGGTGTTAAGTTATACCGACTTTATTAAATATTTGAAATATTTGGGAAATACTTTTGAATTTATTAGCCCATCACCTAAAATAAATTAGCTTTGTAGTATGCAAAAAATCAATATAAGTGTAAATTCAGAAATTGGTAAACTTGAGGGAGTTATTATCCATCAACCTGGTCCCGAAATTGAAAGTATGTCTCCCGAAAATGCAGATAAAGCTCTTTATAGCGATATACTTAACCTACGAACAGCTCTATCTGAATATAGCGATTTTAAAGCTGTTTTAAAAAAATACACCAGCGTTTTTGAGGTAAGTAAACTACTTGAGGAAACTCTTAGCAACGAAAATGCCAGAAGTGAGTTGATATCTCACATTTGTGCAAAAGAGAAACTTAATGAGGGAAATATCTGTAATTTACTTGACGAAATTAATAACAAAGTTCTCGCTAAGCAGTTAGTACAAGGTATCAAATTAACAAGGGATAATTTAACTAAATTCCTTAGTGATGACAGATATGCATTCGATCCGTTGCCAAATCTGTTTTTTACGCGTGATGCCGGCTTTTCAGTTGGTAACGAAGTTATGATAAGCACTATGGCTAGCAATGTAAGAGATCGGGAGACTATTATTATGGATACCATTTTTAGGTATCATCCTGCTTTTATGAGTACTACAGTAAACGCTGTTGCTAAGTATGATAGTTCAGGAATGGCTACAATAGAAGGTGGCGATGTGCTTGTCGCACGTGATGATATTTTAATAATCGGAAACGGTGGTCGTACTAGCACTCAGGGGGTTGATGCAATAATAGAATATACTAAAACAAAACCCGGTATTCACAACATTATTGTTCAGCAACTGCCGCATAAACCCGAGTCATTCATCCATCTCGATATGGTCTTTACACTTATCGATAAAAATAAGTGTATGATTTTTGAACCATTAATTTTATCAGGAAGTTCGTATGCTACCGTGCATATTACCATTGAAAACCACAAAGTTAAAGATGTTAAGTACAGTAAAAATATATTGTCAGCACTAAAATCACTTGGCATGGATTTGGAGCCTGTTTACTGTGGCGGTAAAAATGAAACAATAATAATGAAAAGAGAGCAGTGGCATAGTGGAGCTAATTTTTTTACATTGGAACCGGGAAAAATTGTTGGTTATAGTAGAAATACTAATACTATTGAAGCCCTGAATAATGTAGGTTTTGATATTGTTACTGCAAAAGATATAGCTGTAGGTACTACTTGTTTCCAAGATCATAAAAAAATGGTTATTACTATTGAGGGTAACGAGCTTTCAAGAGGCGGCGGCGGTGCCAGATGTATGACAATGCCTGTGATGCGACAGGATGTTACGTATGATTGAAATTATGTAGGCTAATTTAATAATCTATTGAACAATTAATTAATCAATTGAATACTAAAACAATTACTTCATATTACAAGGCTAATCCACTAATGGTTATCCTTTTTGTTGGATTCTTCTTTCGTCTGCTGGCAACAGTATTCTCAAAAGGATATGGCTGGCACGATGATCAATTTCTAATAATAGAAGTTGCACAGTCGTGGGTTGACGGTATTGACTTCTACTCCTGGTTACCATCTACTGATGGAACTGCTGTTCCCGAAGGATTTAGCTTTTTTTACGTGGGATTACATTATTTACTATTTAGCTTCTTTAAACTAATAGGACTTTTCGATCCTCAGGTAAAAATGCTTATTGTAAGGTTGTTACATGCAATATGGTCTATGTTAACTATTTATTTTGGTTATAAAATAACACTGCAAGTCAGTAATAATAGTGATGCAAAGTTGGTAGGCTGGCTATTGGCAATATTTTGGATATTCCCAATGATAAGTGTACGTAATTTAATAGAATATGTAAGTGTTCCACTATTAATGTATGGCTTATGGTTAGTTATAAAAAGTAATAAACGCACTAGCTATCTTGTGTGGTTATGGGCAGGCATTGTTTTTGGGCTTGCCTTTAATATAAGATTTCAAACTATGCTCATTACAGGAGCCATTGGTCTTGTTATCTTAATACGTGGGTGGTGGAAAAGAACATTTATACTCGGCATAGGTGTGTTAATACCAATTATAATTCTACAAGGAGGTATCGATTATTTTGTATGGGGTAAGCCTTTTGTGCAACTTATTGAGTACGTAAATTATAATATGCATAATGCGGCAAGGTATATTGTTAGCCCGTGGTACACTTATATATTATTTCTTGCCGGAATTCTAATCCCTCCGGTTAGTCTTTTTATAATAGCTGGTTTTTTTCAGCAATGGCGAAAACTTCTTATTATCTTCTTTCCGGTTCTCCTTTTCTTGGTGTTTCATTCATATTATCCAAACAAACAGGAGCGATTTGTTATTACCATCGTGCCAATGCTTATTATTATAGGGGTAATAGGCTGGCAGCAAATAAAATCAAAATATTTTACCGGAAACACATCCGTTAAGCTTATTAAATATTCGTGGATATTTTTTTGGATCGTAAATATCTTGGCATTGATGCCTGTTACAGTTATGTATTCAAAAAAAGCCAGAGTAGAAAGTATGAGTTATATGGCTAAATATGGTAACATTAATAATTTTCTTATCGAAGATGTAAACCAAAATGTATTACGCTTTCCTCCTCAATTTTATTTAGGAAACTGGTATCGTTATAATACGTTAATGAAAAATGATAATTTTTCAGAATTTCAAAAACAACATACTAGTGAACCAATATCTAAACAACCCGGATTTGTGCTTTTTTATCAGCCCAATAATTTAAAACAACGTGTAAATAAGTTGAAAACGGTTTATCCTAATTTGATTTACGAAACTACAATCGAACCCGGATTTATGGATAAAGTATTGCATTGGTTAAACCCAATAAATGATAACCAAAATATATATCTGTACAGAAATAAAAGCGTTCTTCCCGATAAAATATCATAATGCAACCGGATTATAATATGCATTATTATACATTTTGTTTGATGTAGATGTGAGACATCGAAACGTGCCAATATAGAAGCCTGTTTTAAACGTTTTAAAGAAGTATATGCGTTAAAATAAATGAACCTGTGTAAAAATTATAGATTGAATAATTATAAGTATGCTATTGTATTTATTTAATAATCAGATTGATACAATATTTCGTCATTTTTTATGAATTAATTAAACTAAACTCACTATTCGAAAAACACTAATTCATAATGTTTTTTTAATTTTATCCACTTTTAACAATATAAACTTTCAACTTTGTAGTCTTAAACCTTTCGGAAAATGAATTCTAAAAAAGCTAAAATAAAAATAGATGAGCTAATAAATAAAATTCAACAACATAATTACAATTATTATATTGAGTCAAATCCTAAAATTAGCGATTATGATTTTGATATAATGTTGAAGGATTTAGAAAAACTTGAAGCTGAATTTCCTAACTTAGTACGCCCCGATTCTCCAACTATGCGAGTAGGTGGAACACCCTCTAAAAACTTTAAGTCGGTAACACATAACTATCCAATGCTTTCGTTATCAAATACATATTCGCAATCTGAAATTGAAGACTTCGATGCCAGAGTACGAAAAGTAACCGGTGATGTTGTTGAATACGTATGCGAACTTAAATTCGATGGCTTATCAATTAGCCTGATTTATAAAAATGGAGTGCTTGTTAAGGCTGTTACGCGCGGTGATGGTGTAGTTGGAGACGATGTTACAAATAATGTTAGAACAATAAAAAGCATTCCCCTAAAACTTCGTAGCGATTACCCCCAAAACTTTGAAATTAGAGGTGAAGTATTTATGAAAATTGATGGTTTTAATAAAATGAACATTGAACGTGAAGATGTGGGAGAACAACCTTTCGCAAATCCACGAAATGCAGCATCAGGTTCACTTAAAATGCAAGACCCCGCCGAAGTCGCCAGACGGCACTTAGATTGCTATTTGTATTATGTACCCGGTAACCAACTTGGTACTAAAACTCATTACGAAAGTTTGCAGCTGGCATCTAAAATGGGATTAAAAATATCAAATAATATTGCCATCTGTAAAAATGTTAACGAAATATTTGAATTTATAACTGATTGGGCAGAAGAACGTAAACATATAAATTACGAAATTGATGGCATCGTTATTAAGGTAAATAGTATTGCACATCAAAAGCAACTTGGGTTTACGGCAAAAAATCCCAGATGGGCTATAGCCTATAAATTTAAAGCCGAGAGAGTGGAAACCGTTCTCAAATCAATAGATTTTCAGGTTGGTCGTACCGGAGCAATTACCCCTGTCGCAAATCTGGTGCCTGTACAATTGGCAGGTACTGTTGTTAAACGGGCAACTCTTCATAATGCCGATATAATAAAAGCACTTGATGTCAGAATCGGCGATTATGTTTTTGTTGAAAAAGGCGGTGAAATAATTCCAAAAATCGTTAGCGTTAACCTCGACAAACGCCCTGCAAACTCTAAACGTGTACATTTTATTACCACCTGTCCTGAGTGTGGAACTACACTAATAAAAAATGATGGCGAGGTGGCACACTATTGCCCAAATGAAGACTTCTGCCCACCGCAAATTAAGGGTAAACTTGAGCATTTTATATCGCGCAAAGCTATGAATATTGATAGCCTCGGCGAAGGAAAAGTGGAAATGCTTTACGATAATAACCTTGTGCTAACAGTGTCCGACTTTTACAGTCTTAACTACGATATGCTAATTGGCTTGGAAAAAACCATTACAGGCAAAGATGGCAAAAAGGATAAGAAAATTAGTTTTAAGGAAAAAACTGTTAATAATATTATTCAAGGTATCGAGAAATCAAAACAAGTACCGGCAGCCAGAGTTTTATTTGGACTAGGTATTCGGTTTGTGGGCGAAACTGTTGCCAAAAAGCTAATTGGGCATTATCGCACTATAACTGCCATAAAAAATGCCACTTTCGACGAGTTGACTGAAGTTGACGAAATAGGAGTTAAGATTGCAGAATCCATTATAAAATGGTTTAGCAAACCTGAACATATTACTATTATCGAAAAGCTTGCCAATGCTGGTGTGCAGCTTGAAATGAGCGGCGAGTCAAATAAATTTTCGCACGTGCTTCAAGGGCAATCATTTGTGGTAAGCGGTGTGTTTGAGCAACATTCACGCGATGAGATTAAGGCAATGATCGAGCAGTATGGCGGTAAAAATACCAGCTCAATTTCATCCAAAACAGGTTTTTTGATAGCCGGTAATAATATGGGTCCGGCTAAAAAGCAAAAGGCAGAAAAACTTAATGTGCCAATTATCTCCGAGAGTGATTTCTTAAAAATGATAGCTGAATAGATTATTCTCTTTAATACACCTTATTTTTATGGCGGTAACCGGGCTTTACGCTTGTAGTTGTTTTATACCGTGTGTGTTTTTGTAAGTAGTGCGTGTGCTTCCTTCCGTCAGCATCCGCCAACTAACAAAAACTACACCGGTATTTCAACAATCTACCGCTTCAATCCCTACCGCAACCGTAAATAGTCTGGTGTAAAGCCCACATAAACAACGTATTAGAACGTGACTAAATATTTGTCAAATTATTTTTAAATAAACAATTGCTAATATAAAACATTATATTACTTTTGCCGCCCGCAAGAAGCGGAAGTTCATATAGTAATTGACAATAT
>CAZGWS010000019.1:0-1740 GCA_964528805.1 uncultured Lentimicrobiaceae bacterium
TTTACTAAAAATAAATAAAATAACTATGATTTTCAAAAATTTATGAATTAATCATGCTAATATTTTACCTGAGTAATTTATATCATATAATCAATGAGAATAGAAATCAAAACACTTGAAGCATTTAATGATGTACCTGCCGTTCAAGTCCTGACTTATCTATGATTGAACCCACTCCGAAAAGTCGCAAAATCTAAATTGTCTCTTTTTGTCATCTTTCCATATTCCTTAATTTACTGATGCTCAGGTATTCCTAAAAGATAAAAATGAAAATGTAATCAAAAATAGCTCAATTTATTAAGGTTTCTCTTTTTGGAGAGGACTTATAATTGGGAAAATATAAACTCAGTTCACCTTTTAATTTTCAAACAACAGTTTGACAGAAATGGCAATAATGACTTGCTATTTGGCTTTACATTAAAAGATGTTTGCGGATTTAAGGTGTAGTCTAAATAAATAAGTTGTTTAATTGAGGTGCTTCAAGAATAAAATTGTTAAATTCGCCCCCTAATTTAAACAGAAAACTATGACAGAAGTAATTAAACAATCATTAAGAGAATCCAAAAAAGTCCGCTGGACTGCGTTAATATTAGCTTCTCTATCAATATTTGGGGCGTATTATTTTAATTACGCACTTTCTTCCATAAAGCCTATGCTCGAAAGTATTTTAGGTTGGAATAGTGAAGACTTTGGAACATACACTTCCGCTTATGCATGGTTTAACGTATTTCTCTTTATGCTTATTTTCAGTGGTTTTATACTTGACAAGCTGGGCGTAAGAAAAACAGGGTTGGGTGCTACAATTATAATGTTTGTGGGTACTGCCATAAACTACTGGGCAGTTTCACACCAATTTTCGGAAGGTGCGGTTGTTAACATTCCCCTAATAGGCGCAATGAAAACACAGGTACTGTGGTCATCATTTGGATTTGCAATTTTTGGTGTTGGTACGGAAGCAATAGGTATAACAATCTCAAAAGCAGTTGTGCGTTGGTTTAAAGGAAAAGAAATGGCACTTGCTATGGGTATGCAAATGTCTATTGCACGTTTAGGCACGTTGTTGGCACTTGCAATATCATTACCATTGGCAAAAGATTTTGTTATAACAACACCTATTCTATTTGCCTTAATAATTATGGTGCTTGGCGTAATTTCATTCATTCTTTTCTCGTTACTTGATATTAAGTTAGATAAATCAGAAGGAGTAATAGAGGGTCTCTCTGATGAAGATGAATTTAAAATTAAAGATATCATGTCAATTATCTCTAATTTGGGATTTTGGTATATAGCCATACTATGCGTATTATTCTATTCAGCAGTATTCCCGTTTTTGTTTTATGCCAGCGATTTAATGATTAACAAATACAACGTTAGCCCTTATCTTGCAGGCTTAATACCTAGTTTGTTACCATTTGGAACTATAATACTTACACCTGTTTTTGGTAGTATTTACGATAAGTTCGGAAAAGGTGCTACAATAATGATAATAGGATCATTTATTTTAGTCTTTGTTCATGGCGTACTTGCAATTCCAACAATAACAGCATGGTGGGTAGCTGCCATAATGGTAATAATACTTGGAGTAGGATTTTCATTGGTACCGTCAGCAATGTGGCCTTCAGTTCCAAAAATCATCCCCGAAAAACAACTTGGAACTGCTTATGCAGTAATCTTTTGGATACAAAATATTGGACTTATGTTCATACCTCTATTACTCGGCATTGTGTTAAGTTCAACAAA
>CAZGWS010000019.1:1840-19628 GCA_964528805.1 uncultured Lentimicrobiaceae bacterium
CTTGAACTGCCGAATATAGAAAAATAAAATAATTCAAATTTTCAACTTTCAAAATTAATAAAATGAGTAAAGATATTTTAACATTAAAACCTGAAGCTGTATGGAAAAGCTTCTACGAACTTACGCAAATTCCTCGTCCCTCCAAAAAAGAAGAAAAAGTAAGGGCATTTTTAAAGAAATTTGGAGAAGACCTCGGTCTGGAAACCATAGTTGATGAAATAGGTAACGTAATTATTAAAAAGCCGGCTACAGCAGGTATGGAAGACTGTAAAGGCGTTATCCTGCAAGGTCATATGGATATGGTACCTCAGAAAAATTCAGATACAGTTCATGATTTTGAAAAAGACCCTATTGATGCCTATATTGATGGTGATTGGGTTACAGCTCGCGGAACAACTTTGGGTGCCGATAATGGAATGGGTGTTGCTGCTTCAATGGCTGTACTCGAATCAAAAGACATAGCACATGGCCCTATTGAAGTACTTATTACCATGGATGAAGAAACCGGTATGACAGGAGCAGAAAACCTTAAAGCAGGTGTTCTGGATGGCGACATTCTTATGAATCTTGATTCCGAAGACGAAGGCGAACTTTACATAGGTTGCGCCGGTGGTATCGACACAACCGGTGAATTTGCATACACTACCGAGGATGTTCCTAAGGGTATGGCTGCGTATAAAATCAGCGTTAAAGGCTTAAAAGGTGGTCACTCAGGTCTTGATATAAATTTGGGTAGAGGAAATGCTAACAAAATAATGAACGCACTTTTAATAAAAGCCGGCGAAAAATATAATTTGCGCCTTGCCGAAATTGAAGGGGGAAGCCTACGTAATGCAATCCCGCGCGAGTCATTTGCCATTGTTGTAGTTCCTGATGCCAATAAAGGTAAATTTGAACAGTTTGTAACTGAATTTAATAAAATTGTTGCAGATGAGTTTAAAGATGTTGAACCTAACGTTGTTGTTGAAGCAGAATCAACAAAAATGCCTGATAACCTTATTGATGAAAAAACTCAAACTAACCTTTGTACTGCTATTGCCGAGTGTCCAAATGGTGTAATTAAAATGAGCGAGAGTGTAAAAGGTATAACAGAAACATCTACTAACCTTGCCATCGTAAAATCAGATAATGGTATAATTGAAGTTGCATCATTACAGCGTAGCCTCGTTGATGATGACAAAGATAATCTTGGTGCAGAAATCAGAAAAGTTTTCGAAGCATCCGGTGCAAAAGCAACAAGCTCCGGCTCATACCCCGGGTGGAAACCAAACACCGATTCTGCTATTTTAAAAGAAATGAAAGAAGTTTATAATAGCAAATTTGGCAAAGTTCCGGAAGTTAAAGTAATACATGCCGGACTTGAGTGTGGAATTTTGGGCGCAACATATACCAATTGGGATATGATTTCTTTCGGACCAACAATCCGTAACCCTCATTCACCCGACGAAAAAGTAAATATTGCAACAGTTCAGCTATTTTGGGATTTCCTTGCGGAAACACTAAAACAAACTCCAAAAAAATAATTGATAGCTATTATAAGTTCGCCGAAATTAATTGACATTATTTTCTGCGAACTTATAATAATCCTTAAATCTACAAACATGCTTGCAGATTTAAGGATTATTTTTTTAAAAGTAATTTTTTGAAAAAATGTTTGTGTTATCAAATAAATTTTTATTTTTGCACTCCCTAAAGAAAATATAAGGCAATGACAAAAAGAACGTTTCAACCATCTGTAAGAAAGAGAAAGAATAAGCACGGTTTTCGTGAAAGAATGGCAACCGTAAACGGTCGTAAAGTACTTAAAAGAAGAAGATCAAAAGGAAGAAGAAAACTTACTGTTTCTGACGAAAGACACTAATTTAATTAGTAGGTACTAATAATAAAATTGGGGGAGGTATGTATTCATGCTTCCCTTTTTTAGTTTAACTTCGCCAATAATTAATAAAATACCGATGGAAGCTATAATCAGATTTATCTTTGTGTTAGTGTTGGTTTACTATGCTTTTAAACTAACAATTAGATACGTTCTGCCTTGGATATTAACTCGATTTGTGAAAAAACAACAAGAAAAATATGATGATATGAACACTAACTATACTTCAGGTGATGGCGAAGTTCATGTCAAAACAAAAACAACAAATAAAGCCAAACACGAAAGTGATTTTGGTGAATATGTTGACTTTGAAGAGATTGATGACTAATTACAGATAATAATGAATAAAGAAAGATTAGAAAAGCCTGCTAATCGTTGGCAAAAAAACATTACTGCATATGTGGTTGCCATTGCAGTATTCCTGTTAATTACATTGGTTTATTTTTCGCCCTTGCTGGAAGGTAAAAAGTTAAAGCAGCATGATATCGCTATGTATAAAGGTATGTCGAAAGAAATTTCAGACTATCGGCAGGCAACTGGTGAAGAAGCCCTTTGGACAAACTCTATGTTCGGAGGTATGCCTGCTTGGCAAATATCAGTTGTGTATTCTGCAAACCTGACTACATATATCGATAAGGCATTAACTCTGTGGCTGCCCTCGCCGGCAAACTATGTGTTCCTTTATTTTCTTGGTTTCTTTGTACTAATGCTTGTCCTAAAAATCGATCCATGGGTAGCTCTTGTCGGTGCCGTTGCATTCGCTCTATCATCATACTTCTTTATAATACTTGGTGCGGGACATACATCAAAAGCACATGCAATTGGATACATGGCTCCAGTATTGGCAGGGATAATTCTGACATTCAGAGGCAAATATTGGCAAGGGTCTCTTCTTACAGCCTTAGCACTCGCTTTGGAAATTAAAGCCGGACATCTTCAAATAACTTATTATTTGCTGATTATAGTTTTAGTCTATGGCATTTATAAATTAATTGAAGCCATAATTCAAAAACAACTTCCTAACTTTTTTAAAGCAACAGGAATGTTGTTGTTGGCCGCTATACTTGCAATATCAACGTATTCAACAAATTTATGGGCCACCTATGATTACGGGCAAGACACCATGCGGGGAAAACCTGAACTTACTAAAGACTCAAAAAATAAATCGGGTGGACTTGACAAAGATTATATTACAGGCTGGAGCTATGGTATTGGTGAAACATGGTCATTGATAATTCCAAATATTAAGGGGGGGGCATCAGGGCTACTGGGAAATGTAAGTGCAATCAAAAAAGCAGATCCTGCGTTTCGTAAAGCAATCTCACAACAAAGTAATGCCTACTGGGGAGATCAACCCGGTACATCCGGACCTGTTTACGTTGGAGTTATTGTATTTTTTCTTTTTGTTTTAGGACTGTTTATTATTGATGATAAATTCAAATGGGCATTGCTTGTAGCAACAATCCTATCGATATTGCTGGCGTGGGGTAAAAACTGGATGCCGTTTACCGATTTCTTTATTGATTACATTCCGGGGTATAATAAATTCAGAGCAGTATCGATGATACTTGTTATTGCTGAACTAACAATCCCTATCTTGGCATTTATGGCATTGGGTAAGCTCATATCCGACCCATCAATACTTAAGAAAAAAAAGAATTCACTTTACTATGCTTTTGCTTTATCAGGTGGTATAATTTTGTTGTTTTATATTACTCCATCAACTTTTTTTGAATTCCTTTCAGATAGTGAGAAATCACAATTTGCTGATCTTATGAATGGCGGTAATGCATCACAAGTTAAGGTATATTTGGCAAGCCTAGAGAATGTAAGAATAGCTATATTTAGAGCAGATGCACTGCGAAGTCTTATCTTTATAATAATTACAGTCGCTCTGGTGTTCTTGTTCTATACAAATAAAATTAATAAGGCCTGGCTAATATCCGGTATTGGAATTCTAATTATAATTGATATGGCCTTCATCGACCAAAGGTACTTGAACAATGATAACTTTATAAGAGCTAAGCAAGCTGATAATCCATTTACTGCAAGTGCTGCAGATAATTATATACTTAAAGATAAAAATTTGGATTACAGAGTGTTAGATATTTCTAAGAGTACATTTAACGATGCAAGTTGCTCATATTTCCACAAAAGTATTGGAGGTTATCATGGTGCAAAACTTCAACGTTATCAAGATTTGATTGATGAATATCTACAGCAAGAAATAGGTGCCATAACAAGCGTCTTACGTGCAAATCCAACTTTGAGGAAAATTGACAGCACTTTTGCAAAGCTACAAGTACTTGATATGCTAAACATGAAATATGTAATTTATAATCCAAAGGCAATGCCATTGCTAAATAGCTCGGCTTTTGGGAACGCCTGGTTTGTTAATAATGTAGTTTTGGTTGCTGATGCTGATGCCGAAATTGCGGCTCTTGGGAAACATAATCTGCAAGCTACGGCAGTTGTTGACAAAAGATTTTCGACACAGTTAGATGGAAAAACGTTCACACTTTCTCCATTGTCAACTATTAACCTTAGTTCATATTCGCCAAACAAGCTCGTTTACGACTATAATGCCCCGAGCAAACAACTTGTTGTGTTCTCCGAAATTTATTACAACAAAGGATGGGATGCATTTATTGATGGTAAAAAAGTTCCATACTTAAGAGCAAACTTTGTCCTCAGAGCACTAACAATCCCAGCCGGTAAACATAACATTGAATTCAAATTTGAGCCCCGTATTTGGGTAATCGGTGAACGAATATCTTTTGTAGGTTCGTTATTGCTCATACTTTTAATAATTGCTGGCGTTACTTACGAAATAAAAAGAGCTGTCGTTAAAACAAAGTAGATAAAAATTAAAAAGTTATTATTTTACCAAAATAGTAAACTAAAAGTCTTCAGTTAACAAAATGCAGAACACAGAACATTGAAAACGGTACTAATAATAACGTATTACTGGCCGCCAAGCGGAGGCGGAGGCGTTCAGCGTTGGGTGAAATTTGTGAAATATTTACAAGAATTCGGTATTAAACCTATTATTCTTACTGTTGACAGCAGATATGCATCATATGCTGTAATTGACAAAAGCTTATTGAGCGAGTTGCCAGAAAATATTCAAGTAACTACTACCAAATCATCGGAACCATTTAATTTATACAAGAAGTTTACATCTAAAAAAGAAATTCCTTTTGGCGGATTTGCAAATGAAGCTAACCCCGGACTTGCCCAAAAGATATCAAGATTTATAAGAGGGAACTTCTTCATTCCCGATGCTCGTGTTGGGTGGAACTCATATGCATACAAGCAAGCTTTAAAACTAATTAAAGAATATAAAATTGATACAGTAATTACAAGCAGCCCACCACATTCTACACAATTAATCGGATTACGACTTAAGCAGAAATTAAATATTTTTTGGATTGCAGACCTTCGCGACCCATGGACTGATATTTATTATTACAACAAAATGTATCATAGTTTTCTCGCTAAAAAACTTGATAAGAAAAATGAACTTGATGTTTTGAATAATGCAGACAAACTTATTGTTGTTAGTAACTTCATTAAGGAATTGTTTACATCAAAACTGGCATTAAATATAAGGAATAAAGTAAATGTTATTTCAAATGGTTTTGATTCTGATGACTTCCCTGCATCTCAAAATATAGATAATAATACTTTTACAATCACTTACACAGGTACATTAGCCGATAATTACCATATTGAAGGATTTTTAAAAGCATTAATTATTTTTGTACAAAAGTTAGAGATTAAGAATATAAAACTGCAATTTGTTGGGCGAGTTTCACCAGTATATCACACTTTTATTGACAACTCTATTCTGAAGACAATTTGTTCATTTGAAGGTCATGTAAGTCATAGCACTTCAATATCTCACATATGTAATGCCGATGCACTTTTTCTTGCAATACCTGATGAACTAAATAATGCGGGTATATTAACCGGCAAGCTTTTTGAATACCTTGCAGCCCGAAAACCAATAATCGGTGTTGGTCCTGTTGACGGCGATGCTGCAATGATAATAAAAGAATGTAATGCCGGAAGTATGTTTTCATATAATAATGAAGAAGGAATAATTAATTATATAAACAATTTATATTCAAAGTGGCTTACTAATTCACCCACTATACCTAAAAATGATAAATATAAAAATTACTCCAGATACAACCTAACAAAGAAGTTGGTAGAGTTAATACCATAAGCAGATTCAACAGCAGCAAGTATTCCGGTACTCCTGATGATATGCCTCCTGAAAATATATTAAAACAATATTTAAATTTATTTCCAATTTCAAGATAATATTTTAATAAATGATTACTTTCCGATACAAAACTTGCCAAATATATTTCCAAGTATCTCATCTGTAGTTACTTCACCCGTTATTGTACCCAACTCATGAAGTGCCTGATGTATATCAATGGCAATTAAATCAGTAGGGACATTGTTTGCAAACCCTTCTTCAACTAACATGATGGCTTTGTTAGCATTAACAAAAGCCTGATAATGTCTGGCATTGCTTATAATAACATCATTTGTTATGTTGAAGTTCTTAACTATTTTTGAAAGGCTGTCGGTTAGAAGCTGTATGTTTTCTTTTCGTTTTGCAGAAATAAAAATCGTATCAAGTGCAATTATTTCTTTTAAGTGTGACGGAATTTTACTGAGTTTATCAATTTTATTGGCCACAAAAACAAAATGCTTTGATTCATCTTGTATATACTGTTTAAATTCTGATAAAACGCTTTCAACACTTTTACTTGTAATTGTACTTATATCACAAACATAAAGTATAATAGATGCTTGTTCTATTTTTTTATAAGTTCGCTCAATGCCCATGCTTTCAACAATATCCTCCGACTTTCTGAGCCCGGCAGTATCAATAAATCTAAATTTATAACCGTCAATAATAAATGTATCTTCAATAGCATCGCGAGTTGTACCCGGAATGTGGCTGACTATGGCTTTTTCTTCATTTAATATGGCATTTAGCAATGTAGATTTGCCCACATTTGGCTTACCAATAATTGCAACCGGAATACCTTGCTTTATTACATTACCTACACTAAATGAGTTTATTAAGCTACTAAGTTCTTTTTTAATATCTGAAATCAATTTTGCTAACTGATCGCGATTAGCAAACTCAACATCTTCTTCGCTAAAATCAAGTTCTAATTCAATTAGCGATGCAAAGTCAATAAGCTTGGTTCTTAGCTTACTAATTTTATTAGATATCCCTCCACGCATTTGATTTAACGCAATACGGTGCGAGCTTGCAGATTGCGATGCTATAAGATCGGCAACTCCCTCTGCCTGACTAAGATCCATCCTGCCGTTTAAAAATGCGCGAAGTGTAAATTCACCGGGTTCGGCAGCTCTTACGCCAGAGTTTATAAGTATTTCTAATATTCGTTGCTGGATAAATTCTGACCCATGACACGAAATCTCAACAGTATCCTCACTCGTATATGATGCCGGACTTTTAAAAAAACTGATGAGAACTTCATCAATTACCAAAGTGCCATCAGTAAAATAGCCAAGATATTGTTTACGGCTTTCAATATTTCTGATTGTAAGCGTTTTATTATTCGGAGTAAAATGTTCCATGCATACTTTTAAACTATCAATACCCGACAACCTGATTATGGAAATTGCACCGGAACCCGGTGGAGTAGAAATTGCTATTATTGTATCCTGATTATAACCTATTGATTTAGAGAGCATGATATTGTAATTTAAAATCTTTGATAAATAACAAAAATACTATTTTATTTTTCATGTATATTCAAAAACATCATACCTTTGACCCTTTATTTTAGAAAATAAAAATGAGTCGTTCCATTAAGGAAAAATAAAATATATGACGGTATTGTGAGGCGTAATAAACCGTAGTTGTTTAATGCTTTCTATGTAAGAAATTAACCATAAGTTATTATTAAAAAAGCAATAATAAAACTTCGTAATTATGCCTAATACTAATCGTTAAATTATGTAAAATTATTATTATGAGTGTATTAGTTAATAAAAATTCAAAAATTGTAGTTCAAGGGTTTACGGGTAGCGAAGGTACATTTCATGCCGGTCAAATGATTGATTATGGCACAAATGTAGTAGGCGGTGTTACCCCCGGAAAAGGTGGGCAATCTCACCTTGGCAAACCTGTTTTTAACACTGTTAAAGATGCCGTAGATAATGCCGGTGCTAATGTTTCAATAATATTTGTGCCACCGGCATTTGCTGCCGATGCAATAATGGAAGCTGCCGAAGCCGGTATTGGAGTTATTGTATGTATAACTGAGGGTATTCCTACCGAAGATATGGTTATTGTAAAAGAATACCTCAAAGGAAGAAACTCCAGATTAGTTGGTCCTAATTGTCCTGGTGTTATAACTCCCGGTGAAGCTAAAGTTGGTATTATGCCAGGGTTTATCCACAAAAAAGGATCAGTAGGTATAGTTTCGCGATCAGGTACTTTAACATACGAGGCTGTTGACCAACTGACTAAAGCAGGCTTAGGACAAACTACTGCTCTTGGTATTGGCGGCGACCCAATAATAGGTACAACTACAAAAGAAGCTGTTGAACTTTTTATGAATGATCCAGAAACAAAGGGCATAGTAATGATTGGTGAAATTGGTGGGAATATGGAAGCTGACGCTGCATATTGGGTTAAAGAAAATGGAACTAAACCAATTGTAAGCTTTATTGCAGGTGCTACTGCTCCAAAAGGCAGAACAATGGGGCATGCAGGTGCTATAATCGGTGGTAAAGCTGATACTGCCGAGGCCAAAAAGGAAATCCTTCGCAATTGTGGAATTTATGTCGTTGATTCTCCTGCCGACATTGGTAAAAAAATGGCAGAATTGTTGAAATAAAGAGTTGGACAAACTTTTATTGATTAATTTTTATAACAATAACCCGGGTCTGCGTTTTTTGGTGCGTTCAACCGATTGTTCATATTTCCATTCTTCAATCTTGCGCTCATTTCCTGATAATAATATTTCAGGAACTTCCCACCCTCTATAATTTCGAGGGCGTGTATAAACAGGAGGAGCTACCATATTATTTTGAAATGAATCGCTTAATGCAGATGTTTCGTTACCCAAAACTCCAGGTAATAATCTGATGATGCTATCGGAAATTATTGCTGCTGCCAGCTCGCCTCCTGAAAGCACAAAATTACCTACCGATATTTCTTTTGTAATAAAATGTTCCCTTATCCGCTCGTCAATTCCTTTATAATGACCACAAAGAATGATGATGTTCCCGTTTAGCGATATGCTATTTGCCATTGGTTGATCAAATAACTCACCATCAGGACTTGTGTAAATTATTTCATCGTATTCTCTTTCTTTTTGTAAAGATTCGATACATGATGCAATGGGCTCAATCATCATCACCATTCCTGCTGCTCCCGAAAAAGCATAATCGTCAACTTTACGATGTTTGTTGGATGTGTAATCACGGAGCT
This sequence comes from uncultured Lentimicrobiaceae bacterium, assembly GCA_964528805.1. Taxonomy (GTDB): domain Bacteria; phylum Bacteroidota; class Bacteroidia; order Bacteroidales; family F082. The sequence goes on from CAZGWS010000019.1 coordinate 11,215, forward strand.
GATGTAAATTAATGTTAACCAGACCTTTATCCTTAGCACGTTTTATTATTGAGTGATTAAATGGACCTTCAAACATTTCCGGAAATATCGTGATAATATCTATACGCATAGTATTGCTATCTTAATTTTATACTGTTTTATTACGCACTTTGGTTTTACACTCAACTGATTAATAATATTCAGGAGTTATAAAAATAGATTTAACAGACCTGTAAGCGGGATTCTGTATCCTTGCGTAAAGCAAGGACTTTCATCATTTATCTACGTTACTTGTCACCAAGCAACTTTAGCAATCTACCCTCCGGCATCAGGCGGGCAGCCCTTATTCCGCACATGCGGAAACACCGGTATATTTGATCTTGCAGCTCCTAAGGTTTACCCCCACACAATGTTGCCATCATGCAGCGTGAGCTCTTACCTCACGTTTTCACCTTTTCTACGCATAGACGTAGTAGTTATTTTCTGTGGCACTCGCTGTGTTCACCAAAATGGTTAACCCTTCCTGTTAAGAAGTAAGATGCCCTGCGCTGTCCCGACTTTCCTCTTCACTAAATGTGAAGCGATGAAACAGCCTGTTAAATCCGTGGCAAATTTACAAAACAATTCAACAATCATTTAGGGCATAACTCATTAATCTTTATTATTTTTGCACCCAAAATTATTTGAATATGTTTGAAGGTTTAACAGATAGACTTGATAGGTCGTTTAAAATATTAAAAGGGCAGGGTAGAATTACCGAAATAAATGTTGCCGAATCAATTAAAGAAATCAGAAAAGCTTTGATTGAGGCTGACGTTAGCTATAAAATTGCTAAAAGTTTTACAAATGATGTAAAAGAAAAAGCATTAGGTGCCAATGTATTAACTGCTATAAAGCCGGGCGAACTCATGACAAAAGTTGTTCATGATGAGCTTGTCTCATTAATGGGAGACTCAAATGAAGAAATCAATATTAAGGGTAAACCCGCAATTATCCTAATCGCAGGATTGCAAGGTTCTGGTAAAACTACTTTCTCTGCAAAACTTGCTAATTATCTTAAATCAAAACATGGTCGTAATCCATTGCTGGTTGCCGGCGACGTTTATCGCCCTGCCGCCATCGACCAGTTAAAAGTACTTGGCGAGCAGATTGGCGTTGAAGTTTACTCCGAAGAGTCAAATAAAAATCCTGTTGAAATTGCAAAAAACGCCATTAAGTACGCTAAAGATAAATCGAAAAATATAGTTATTGTCGATACAGCAGGCCGCCTCGCTGTTGATGAACAGATGATGAACGAAATATCATCAGTAAAAAAATCAATTAAACCAAACGAAACACTATTTGTTGTTGATGCAATGACAGGGCAAGATGCTGTAAATACAGCTAAAGCATTTAATGATAGACTTGATTTTGATGGTGTTGTGCTTACAAAACTTGACGGCGATACTCGTGGTGGTGCTGCACTTACTATAAAATCGGTTGTTAATAAACCCATTAAATTTGTCGGTATTGGCGAAAAAATGGAAGCAATCGACCTCTTCCATCCTTCGCGTATGGCCGATAGGATACTTGGAATGGGTGATATTGTAACCCTTGTTGAAAAAGCGCAGGAACAGTATGATGTTGAAGAAGCTAGAATACTACAGAAAAAAATTGCCAAAAATCAATTTAATTTTAATGATTTTCTAAAGCAAATTCAACAAATAAAAAAAATGGGAAATGTTAAGGACTTAATGGCAATGATACCGGGTATTGGCAAGTCAATTAAAGATGCTGATATCGACGATGATGCATTTAAGGGTATTGAAGCAATTATTTTTTCAATGACACCACAAGAAAGGGAAAATCCTAAAATACTAAACGGTGCGCGCAGAAAAAGAATAGCTCGCGGAGCAGGTTCAGATATACAAGAAGTTAACCGTTTGATAAAGCAGTTTTCGGAAACTAGTAAAATGATGAAGATGATGACTTCGGGCGGTGGTCGTAAGATGGCTAATGTGATGAATAATTTACGAAGATAGTGGGTCTGTTAGTTTGTTGAATTGTTATGTGATATAATATCTTAATAAAATTTGGTTTTTATTAAAGATTTTAAATAAACAAGATGAAGAATAAATTTGTTACAAAAATAATTGATGGTAAGCTAATTGCCAAAAAGGTAAAAGACGAAATTAAAACCGAAGTTACCAAACTAATTGACGGTAATAAAAAAGCTCCTCACTTAGCAGCTATCATCGTTGGCGACGACCCTGCCAGCAAAACTTATGTTGCAAGCAAAGAAAAAGCTGCCATAAGTGTCGGAATTACGTCATCAGTATATAGATTTCCTGAAAATACAACAGAAGAAGAGCTGCTAAAGACAATTAATTTTGTAAATAACGACGATGAAATTGACGGATTAATAGTACAATTACCTCTTCCTGACCATGTTAACGTAAATAAAGTTATCGAAAGTATCGACCCTAATAAAGATGTAGATGGATTTCATCCTTTGAACGTTGGGAAAATGGCAATTGGTCAACCATCATTTATATCTGCTACCCCTGCAGGGATTATGGAATTGCTTGCTCGTTATAAAATAAACACACAAGGCAAACATTGTGTAGTACTTGGTCGCTCAAATATTGTTGGTTCGCCAATAAGTATTTTGATGGCAAAAAAAACTAATCCGGGTAACACAACAGTTACAGTTTGCCATAGCAAAACGGTTGATATTGAAAAATATACACGTGATGCTGATATACTAATTTGTGCTATCGGTCAGCCCCAATTTGTAAAAGCAAACATGGTTAAAAATGGTGTAATTGTTATTGATGTTGGTATTCATCGTATAAACGCCAATAATAAAAAAGGCTATATTTTAGTTGGTGATGTTGATTTTGAAGAAGTTAAAAAGAAAGCTTCATTTATCACTCCTGTTCCCGGAGGCGTTGGTCCTATGACAATTGCTATGCTGCTTAAAAATACATTGTTGGCACTAAATAAAAAATGAATTGCGTAGGTGCTAACATATCATATATTGTTTTTATATACATCCTTGCGCTTTTACGTCGAATGCTTTTGCCAATTATCACATCTTCCAATAATGAATAAACTAAAAATATCTATTATCGTTGCTATATTGGTTAGCTTTACATTTAGTTTGAGTGCTCAGATTGCAGGTTGTACAGATGTAAAAGCAAATAATTATAATTCCAATGCTACAATTAATGATGGATCGTGTACTTATAACCTTACAATTTACAATCCACCGGTTAAATATTTGTTACCTGCCGAGATTGTCGAAACATCGGGTTTGGCCTATGTTAACGAAAAGTTGTGGACAATAAATGATAGTGGCGGCTTACCGGTTCTTTATGCGTTTGATACATTAACCGGTGAAATAGTTCAACGAATTACAATAGGTAGTTCAACAAATGTTGATTGGGAATCCTTAGCGGATGATGATGACAATATTTATATCGGCGATTTTGGTAATAACTCGGGTAATCGCGATGACCTTGCCATTTATATTGTAAAAAAAACTGATATCCCTCCTGTGGGTGATGCTGTAGTGAGTAGTACAAAAATAACATTTTTATACCCCGATTATCCCGGTAAAGTTGATAAAAAGAGTGAAAATAATTTTGATTGTGAAGCATTTATTTCACTTGGAGACTCATTATATCTTTTCTCTAAAAATTATGGTAACCAAAAAACAAAACTTTATCGGCTACCTAAAGTACCAGGCGATTATGTTGCTGAACTAATTACTACATTTAATTCGGCAGGATTGGTTACCGGAGCAGATATTAATAGAGAAAACGGAGATATTTCACTCGTTGGTTATGTTAATAATAGGTGGACACCTTTTGTCTGGTTACTTTATGATTTTGAAGACAATAAGTTTTTTTCGGGTAATAAAAGACGTATTGATTTGCTTAATATCATAGCAACTCAAACTGAAGGTATTGCTTACATTATAGGTAAAAATACTGTGATTACATCAGAAGGTCGTTTATTTTCGCAAACCGCCTATGATTTTAACACAGGTATATGGATTAATAACTCGCCGGCAGCAGTGCCTGAAATAAAATCAGATAAATTTAACTTCTCACTCAGCCCTAATCCTGTAAGTAAGGGGAAGCTAAATATTAAAATAACCAAAATGCCGGTAGGCGAGTATCAAATTGAGGTTTATAATACACTTGGACATTTGATAAAAGTTACAAAATATAAAGTAGCAAAAAAGGATGGAGCTACAATAATTAAGCTAAAGGTTGGTAGTTATAATAGAGGATCTTATTTTGTAAGGATGATTTCGGATAGCAAGATAGTTGAAAAAAAGTTTATCAAAAAATAGATGCAAAAAAAAACTGACATATTTGAAGGTGGTAAAAAACTACCTGTTATGGAAGAATTTTACACCTTACAGGGTGAAGGATATAATACCGGTAAAGCCGCTTACTTTGTGCGTATTGGTGGATGTGATGTGGGGTGCTCCTGGTGTGACTCAAAAGAATCATGGAATGCTAACCATTTTCCGCCTGTAGCTGTTGATGATGTTGTTAACAATGTAATCGCATTACCCACTGATACAGTTGTTATTACCGGTGGTGAGCCATCATTGTACCCTTTAGATTATTTTACATCGCAGTTACATAAGTTTGGAATAAAAACAATGATAGAAACATCAGGCGCACATAAATTAACCGGAATATGGGATTGGGTTTGCCTGTCTCCAAAGAAAAATTCGCCTCCTAATAGTTCTGCTTATGAAATAGCAAACGAGCTAAAAGTAATAATCCAACGCAAATCCGACTTAAAATGGGCTGAAGCAAATGCCGAAATTATTAATAGTAATATTCCTCTTTTCCTTCAGCCTGAGTGGAGCGTGGCATCCGAATTAATGCCCATGCTTACTGATTACATAATGAAAAATCCAAAATGGCGCATGTCACTGCAAAGCCACAAATATATGGGCATACCCTAAGCAATTAGTTTGATAATTACTGGCAAGTTATCGAACTATGAACTTTCTTATAAATGTACCCTCACTATTTTCGATAGTAATAAAATATAATCCCGATTTTACATCCTGCATGTTAACTTTTGTGGAATAATTGCCAGAAATTTCAAGTTTAGTTAATTCCAGATATCTTTCTCCCATAGCATCAAAAATACTAATACTTATAGTAATCGTTTTCGATGAAGTAATACTTAAATTAAATGTACCTTCGTTTGGATTCGGATATACGCCTACATGCTCAAGACCAACAATTTCGTTAATACCTGTACAGTTAATAAATGTAACGGTTGTTGTACCACTGCCGGTACAGCCATTATCGTCTGTTACAAATGCGTTAAATTCTTGCGAATTGTACCCAATACCACTTGAATCTACTGTTATAGTTGGTGTTGTAAAATCACCCGGAAACCATAAATAAGAAGTAGCATTAGGTAAAGTAGCATCCAAAGTAACATCCTGAGAACCGCACACAGTAGTGTCGTTACCTATGTTGACTTGTGGTAATTCATATACTACCATTGTTTGAGAAGCAGAATTTGAGCATCCGCTAACATCAGTTATAATGTAGGTTATGTCATGGTTGCCATATCCTGCTGTTTCCGGATAAAATATATTATCAAGTACTCCGTCGCCGCTGTAGATGCCGCCCGATGGTGAGCCTCCTGTTAACGTAGTTGCCTCAGCATTAACACAAACCGGTGTCAATGGATCAAAAGTTACTTCCGGTAAAGACCTAACAGTAATATCTTGGTAAGCAGTATCGGCACATGTGTTTTCATCAGCATAAGCATAACCAAGTGTGTGTGTTCCCTCTCCAGCTACCGAAGCCTGAAACGTACCATTAATAACACCGGGACCGAAATAGTTGCCACCTACAGGTAACCCGTTAGTTAAATTAAATATTTCAGTATTAACACATACGGTGTCAAGTGGTGTAAAACTCACGTTTGGAGTATCATAAATTGTTAACGTTAGCTCAGTATAGCTACTTTCGCAACCGTTAACTGTTTGTGTTGCATAATAAGTATAGTTTCCGGGAAGTGTATCACCGGTATAAAATATGTTACCATTGAAAACCACTTCTGTTAGTTCCGGATCGCTATACCAAATAATGTCGATACCGATGGCTTCCAAAGGTGGAATATCAAGATTTTTACATATTGACATATTTTCGCCGGTAGGAGGGTCAGGCAATACGTTTACCGTGATGTAATTTGGTTTAGTAATTACATCGGAGCCTGATGTATTTGAAACTTCAAGAGTTACATCATATGAACCTGCTGTTGCATATACTATTTCTGTAGGATTCTGGTTAGTTGATGTTGCAGGGTTGCCTCCGGCAAATGTCCATAGCCAACTATCAGGGTTGTTAGTTGATTCGTCAGTAAAGTTGACTGCTGTATTCAAGCAAATATTTGTGCTACTTGCGCTGAAGTCGGCAACAGGAGGCTGTATAGGAATTACTTCTATTGTGGCATCACGAAAGTGTATTGGCGTGCCATTGGGACCCTCGCCGGTAACAGTTGCAACATATTGTCCTACGGGCACCCCATTAACTGTAATTACAATCGGAATTGAGTCGGGGAATGAGGAGAGTGAGTTTCCGCTTGGAAAATCAATCTGAAATGAACCTGATGATGGATCTTCTATTGTTGCCGAAAAGTTTGCCTGATTCTCATACAGCTTTGTATCTGGAATTACTGCCCAAAGTGTATCTTTATATGAAATTTGCTGATAAACCGGGAATACCCTCATCGCAAAATCAGGGAAATAACTTGTGAAACTGGCAAAGCTACCCCATCTAAAATCACCCCAGCAAAGATTTGATACATCAGAATTTGAAACTATGCCATTGTAGTCTCCTTCATATCTTGGTGTTCCACCGCCACCGCATGAGCTACAGTTTATTTTCATTTTCTCATTTGAAATTTTCTGACTTGTTTTAAAACTTTGTCCACCATCATCAGAGTAAGTAGCATAAATTAGAGCACTATCGTTAGTTGGTGTGTTGCGAGTGTCCATCCATTGTATGTAAAGCCTACCCGTTTCTTTGTCACACCATGTTGCAGGTTGCCACTGGCTGCTGGCGGTTGGGAAAAGTCCTGAATTTACACGTTTAGCATTAGACCATGTTGAGCCGCCGTCATCGGAATATCTGTTCCAAATATCAGGTTTGTGTCCGTCGCCAGGAGGGTCGTTTGAAGCATAAACTAAATAAAGTCTTCCCCTATGCGCACCAAAACTATTGTCGGCTGTAATAAACGGATATGGTCTTGTACGCATGTTCATAACAGAATTTCTACCATTTACGTTGGTGCCAACATATCCCGCAAAGTTTTGCGACGACTTTAACTGAAAAGTGCTTCCACCGTCATTCGATTCGTAAAAAGTGTATGTTGAAGAGAATGAACTTCCGCTATTTGTAACAACGTAAACAGAGCCACCTTGAACATTCTGATTGGGTCCAACACATACCATCATGCCCGGTAACGACTGTGTTGAGGGTGCGAATGTACTTTGCCATGTTAAGCCATGGTCGGTACTGCGAACAAAGTTGCCTGTACCACTATTGGTCATTGTGCTGTAAACGTAATTAGCATAAGGTCCGGCAGTTTGATCACATGCAATCCAATTCTTATCATTTCCGGTAATTGCGTTAACTGCAGCACCCCAGGTTTGACCGTTGTCAGTTGACTTCACAACTTTACATCCCTGAATACTAGCCCCATACATGTTTTCGTAGTACAAGTTACCTAAACTATCATAGGCTGTAACAGGGTCTCCCCTCATTGAGGTGCCCCATGCAGGATTGCTACTCGACCAATTGTTGCCATCCATAGTGTAATGAGCTCCATCAGTATTAAAAGCAGTAAAAAACTCACTATCCATCGTTGGATTAACACTAATATGCCCTTCTGCAAAATCAGTACCGAGAAAAAAATTGTCATAATCGTTTACAGTAATTACCTGCGAGTTTTGCCTCGGTGATTTTTGTATTTGATCAAAATACCATTTAGGTATATGATCCAAATTTGGATCATCAATGGTATCCTGCCCGTAAGTGAAATAACTGGGCATAACAAATGAAATAAACACTAATGCCTTAAGTGCTGAGTAAATAATTTTTTTCATAGGAATTATTTTAATAATATTACTTTTTACATGCTTATTAATTGAAGTGCTAACTTTTTAAGCCCACACAACTAACTTATATATAAATGGTTATAAGTACCACTATAGTGAATGCATAAACTCATTCTACATAATAATAAAAAATAAATGCATTACGAAACCGATAACCCGGACATTGCGAAAATATTCCTATTATTATTATTTCTTCAAAGATAATTTATTTTTTTAATATTTACCTACTATAAAAGCTTTAATATAAATATCATAGCGTTGAATACCACGATGTTATAAAATG
>CAZGWS010000019.1:19728-23972 GCA_964528805.1 uncultured Lentimicrobiaceae bacterium
ATAAATTAACAATATTATTTAGAATTAGTTATAAATAGTAAAATAATTAACATTAATATCAATGCTTATTTACTAATTTTGCTTTCCAAATAATAATGAAAGAATGAAGTTTAAAATAGGTGATAAAGTTAAGTTTATTGATGAGATGGGTGGCGGTGTTGTAACTAAAATAATTGATACCAGACTTGTAAACATTAAAACTGATGATGGTTTTGAAATGCCTGTAATAACTTCAAATTTGATGCCTGATTACAGGGCAATACCTGCTGCTGACGCAATAAAAAAAAATACTCCGGCTATTGTTTCTACTGTTGAAGATGAAGAGCCTGAATTTGTTACTAAAATAAATCCTTGGGGTAAGGTTAAAGAGGAAGAAGGTGTATATTTTGCTTTTGAACCTCATGAGCAGCAATGGACGCTGACGGGTGATTTGGATGTGATACTACTGAATAATACATCATATGAACTGCTTTACAGTTTGTTTCTTAAGCGTGATGGCAAAATTTTCGGTATTGATTTTAACTCTGTTCCTGCCAATTCAAAAATAGTTATAGAAACTATAAGTCGTGAAGAAGTTGAACAATGGACAACAGGCTATATACAACTACTATTCCATGCTGATGAATCTGATATTATCTATTTGCCTGTACACTCCGTACTCAATATACGAATAGGTAGGTTTTTTCAAGAGGGAAGCTACAAAGCAAATTCCATGCTTAAATCCAAAGCTATACTTGTTAGTGTTATCATGAAAAGCACTATGGTTGCAGTTTCTGATGGTAAAGCAGACAGGAAAACAGATCCCATAATTGGTGCAAGCAAAACACAAGTTGTTAAGAAAAAACAGTTGATTGATAAGTATAAAGTTGCTCTACGCGAAGCCGAGGTTGATCTTCATATTGGTGAGTTGCTGGATAATATATTAGGATTATCAAGTTTTGATATGCTTAAAATACAGATCGATACATTTAAAAAGATACTTGAAAATGCAATCGTTAACGATTATCAAAAGGTAACTTTTATTCATGGCGTTGGAAATGGTGTACTAAAAAATGCCATTATTAATGAACTTAAAGATTACGAAGGTCTTGAAAATAATATGGCATCCATATCAAAATTTGGTGTCGGTGCCATTGATGTTATAATAAAAACAAAAAAATAAATATTACAATTATGAAAAAGATTTCTAATATATTATTTTCGATGCAAACCATGGGAGTTTTGATACTCTTGTTTGCAATTTCGATTGGAACAGCCACATTTATTGAAAATGACTTTGGTACAATAGCCTCAAAAGCAGTTGTTTATAATGCTACATGGTTTAATATACTGCTATTATTGTTAGCAATAAACTTAATTGGCAGGATGATTATTGGTAAGATGTTCAGGCTAAAAAAGATTACTATTCTTACTTTTCATATTGCTTTTCTTGTAATATTGTTAGGCGCAGCAATTACGCGTTTTATTAGTTACGAGGGCATGATGCATATTAGGGAAAACGGAATCTCTAATACTTTGTTATCCGATAACACTTATGTGGATATTGAAATTACAAAAGGCAACATGACTTCAAGTAGCGATACTAAAGTGTTTTTATCGAATATAACGCCACACACCTTTAGTAAAACAATGAGACTGAATGATACTAAATACAAGTTTAAAAGTATTCGATATATCCCAAATGCAAGCGAAGTAGTTACTTCATCAGATCAGGATGGAGGAGTCCCATACATAGTCATGGTGCTATCTGATGGTACGGGTCGTAGAGATTCTTATCTCAAATATGGTGAAAGTAAATGGTTAGGTCGAAAAAAGATAAATTTTTCTGATGATTCTGTACCCGGAGCAATTAATATTAAAATAATTGATGGCAGCCTTAATATCTTTGCTGACGATACAATTATCTCACTATCAATGTCCACAAGCCAAACAGACACTCTTGATTTGAAACAATGGCATTCATTTGACACAAGAAAGCTTTACTCCATTGATGATGTTGACATCGTTCTTACCAATTATTACCCAAATGGTGTAATTGATTATGTTTCAAACAACTCAAAATCTAATATGATGAATGCACTAATAATAGAGGTTACTGATGGCACATCTACAAAAAATGTTGTGGTCCGCGGTGGAAAAGGTTATAAGGGCAATGTTAATAGTTTTACAATGGATGGGGTACACATCAATATGACATATGGCGCAAAAGAGATTAAAATTCCTTTCTCAATTGCACTAAAAGATTTTCAGCTCGAACGCTATCCGGGATCAATGAGTCCTTCATCGTATGCTAGTGAAGTTGAGTTGATTGACGATCAAAAAGATGTTAATTTCGACTACCGAATATACATGAACCATGTACTTAATTATGATGGCTATAGATTTTTTCAATCATCGTATGATACTGACGAACAGGGTACAATACTATCAGTATCGCACGATTATTGGGGAGCTTTTTTTACATACCTGGGGTACTTCTTAATGAGCCTTGGAATGTTGTTAAGTATCTTTAGTAAAAATACCCGTTTTCATGCACTTGGGAAAGTTATAAAAAATGCCAATAAAAAGGCTAAGTTACTTAAATCTACTGTGGTTATTGCAGCAATGTTGGTTTCTTCAATAGCAACTGCACAGTATGCCCATATTACAGCTGCTGATATTCCCGAGATACCTGAACAATTAGCCTCAGATTTTGGACAACTCTTAGTACAGTCGCATGATGGAAGGCTTAAGCCTGTAAACTCGGTAGCCAGCGAATTGCTTAGAAAAGTAGCACGAAAAAGTAGTTTTGACGGTCTCGATCCTGATCAGGTATTTTTAGGTATGATGTGCTACCCAAATCAATGGCAAAAAGTACCAATTATAAAAGTTACTCATCCTAAAGTAAAAGAGGTTTTGGGTATTGATGGTAAATATGCCTCTTACATGGATTTTATTACTCATGAAGGTACTTATAAACTTAGTCAGCTTATCTCTGATGCCTACGCAAAAAGTCCTGCTAAACGTAATAAATTTGATAAAGACATTATGAAAGTTGACGAAAGACTTAACATTTGCTATATGGTTTATAATGGTGATATGCTCAACATACTGCCTAATCCTGTTAATTCACATGCACCCTGGTTTTCTACATCATCAAAAATATCGGGCATGCCACAAACGGACTCGGCATTCCTAAAATCAATAATTCCTACTTTCCTTTCGGCGGTTGCAAGTGGAAATAGTAATCAGGCAAAACAGTTGCTAAAAGGTATTTCTGATTATCAAAAAAAGTATGGTGCATTGATATGGCCTTCAGAGAATAAAATAAAAATTGAGACTTTCTACAATAAAATATCAATATTTAATAATCTTAGCGTTATTTACGGAATATTGGGTTTTCTGATGATTGTTCTACTTTTTGTAGAGATGTTTAAACCATCGAAAGCTTTAAAATATGTATTGAACTTTTTCATTGTTCTAATTGTCTTAGGATTTGTAGCTCAAACACTTGGTCTGGCAATGCGTTGGTATATTTCGGAACATGCTCCGTGGACAAATGGCTATGAATCAATGATTTACATTGCATGGGTAACACTATTGGCGGGATTAATATTCTCAAGTGGTTCTAAAATGACAATTGCTGCCACTACCATTTTGTCATCAATAATCTTAATGGTTGCATACTTAAGTTGGATGGACCCCGAAATAACAAATCTTGTTCCTGTATTAAAATCATACTGGCTAACAATTCATGTGTCAGTAATTACTGCAAGTTATGGATTTCTTGCCCTGAGTGCAATACTTGGTTTCATAAATCTAATCATGATGATTGTCAAGTCAAGCAAAAATTCTAAAATTCTTAATCTTAAAATACAAGAATTAACAGCTATTAATAAGCGATCGGTAACCATCGGGTTGTTCTTACTTACAATTGGTACATTTTTAGGCGGTGTATGGGCTAACGAAAGTTGGGGACGATATTGGGGCTGGGATCCTAAAGAAACATGGGCTTTGGTAAGTGTGCTGGTTTATGCTTTTATTGCTCACATGAACTTTATGCCCGGGTTAAAATCGAAATTCTCATTTAACTTTGCAACCTTAATCTCATATAGTGTTATTCTTATGACCTATCTTGGCGTTAACTATTACTTGTCGGGTATGCACTCCTATGCTAGTGGCGATCCGGTACCCATACCAAATTCAGTTTATTACGCCTTGGCAACAGTAGCTGTAGTAGCTATTTGGGCTTACACAAAGGAAAA
>CAZGWS010000020.1:0-3602 GCA_964528805.1 uncultured Lentimicrobiaceae bacterium
TCGCCGGGGCGTATGTCGGCGGTAAGGATATGCCCATTTTTTAATAGCATTGCCCTTTGAGTGCCAAATAGTAACGGATGTGCCGGGGTCATCCAACGTGTGCCATTAAAAAATAATAAGTTCGAGAAGCTGCTGTCAGTTATTAATCCGTTTTTCACAATGATAATATCGTCAGCATTGTTTTTTTTTGCTCTTAACTCTTTAATTTTATTACGATTAACGTATTTATAATTGTAAACAATTTCGTTACACTCTACAAATTTTAAAGAATTAATAACAGGAGCGTTATAGGGTATAAATTCTATTTTTTCAATTTCATACGCATACACAACTCGGCATTTAAATAAGAGGTTATCAGGTAATTTAACAGAGTATGTACTAAGAGCTTCGGGTAAGTTTATCGTATTAGCCATTTCAAATAATTGCTTTCGCGATTTGTTCATGCGATTTTGATGTAGCTCAATGTTTGAAAAACTACCAAACTCAAAGCGTATAGTTTCTAATAATTGCATATTAAGTTAAATATAAATGCATTAATGTGAATATTGAAATATTTGGACACATAGTTAAGTTACTACAAAATTGGTATATAAATTTTATCAACAAGTTCCTGATATTCACTGTCAACATTGCTTTGTGCAGTTATGCCTCCACCACTTTTGTAAACCATACCCCCCGAAGTTTGTTCAATATATCTTATCATTACACCACTATCAATATTTTCGCCGTCAAAAATACCACAAACACCGGAATAATATCTACGCTTATATTTCTCAGCTTCTTTTATTATTTTAAGGGTTTTAGATTTTGGTGCCCCCGATATTGAACCGGCAGGAAGCATACTCAATAAGATATCTCCAATGTTATCTTGATATTTTTTGGGTAATTCTCCGCTAATTTCCGAACTCATTTGCAGCAATTCGCCATTATTAGTTATTAATTTATCAATATAACGAAACCTTTTAACAGTTACATTTTTTGCAACTATGCTTAAGTCGTTACGAATTAAATCTACAATTGTATAATGTTCTGCCAGTTCTTTTTTGTCGTTCAATAATTTTTGTTTTGCATTAGACAGATGAGCATCAATTGTACCTTTCATTGGGAATGAGCTGATTTTTTGTCCCTTTGTTTGAATAAATATTTCGGGAGAAAACACTACAAATTTATTTTTAACCCACAATTTGTACTTAGCATTACTGCGATGAAAAATCTCTTCTAATTCCATATTAGTTTCAATACGGCTTGGCATGGTAAGATTAATTAAAAACGAGTTGCCATGATTTAAATGCTTTTGCACATAGTTAAAAGCACTTGTGTATCTTTTTTTTGAAACCGGGTGTGTGATAATTGTAGGCTGACTTAAATCATACGAGTGTGTACTTTTATCGTTTGTAACTCCATTAATAGAAAAAAGAATCTTGTTGGGATTTATCTCATTTAATGGCAATATTATGGGCATTTCCATATCAAAATCCAAAATGAAAAGAAAAGGAATTCTTTGTTTCCCCAGTTTGTTTAAGTTTTCTATAACACTTGTCAATATGAAGAATTTATTTTTTTGCAAAATTACAACTTTGTAATGTTATCGCAACTACATCAATATTTAAAAAAGGAACGTAGTGGTGCTTCTATGCACGAAAATACGCTATTATATTACATTTGCAAAAAAAAGTAATGAAGTTGCTCATTATTGATAATTACGATTCATTTACATATAATGTTGTTCAACTTATTGAACAAGCAGGAGTTATGGATTATCAAATAATCAAAAATAACAAGCTTTTTGAGGTTAAAGCTGAAGATTTTAACAGGATAATTATCTCGCCCGGACCTGGGATAGCAAGCGAATCAGGTATGTTGATGTGGTTTTTAGAAAAGTACTACAAAACAAAACCTATACTCGGAATTTGTCTTGGATTTGAAGCAATTGCCGAGCTTTTTGGTGGCAAACTCATTCACTTATCTTCGCCAATGCATGGCATAAAAAATAATGCAACAATAATAATACGCAATGGCATCTTTAAAGGTATTCCTACAAATTTCAGCATAGGTCACTATCATTCGTGGATTGTTGACGAAGCATCACTACCTAAAGAATTAGATATAATATTAAAAGATGAAAACAATATTATAATGGCAATATCACATGTTAAATATAACATTATAGGACTTCAGTTTCATCCTGAATCAATAATGACAGAGTACGGATTGAAGTTAATAAGTAATTGGTTAGCTTTGCATTAACAATAAGATATAACAATTACATAATCAAAGTACAATATTAAACTTTCACGAAGTTACTATTTTATTTTCGATATTTTTAATGAAATAATAATAAAATAAATGCCATAAAAGAATAATGTAAATGAGATAAACCAAAGAAGCATTGGTGCTTCCTGAGCTGGGTAATAGCTAATAGATACACCACCAATAAAAATAATTACCCCAAGCAGCATCTCAAACCAACCTCCGGGAATATTACTGTTTTGTTCTCTAATACCACTAAAGAATGTAATTATACCAATAAATATCATCCAAAACCCAAAGAGGAAAGGTAGCATTTCGGCAGACATGGCAGGGTGCGATAAAAATAATATTCCGATGACAATATTAAAAATCCCGTTAACCAATCGCCAAGCCCAATTTTGCATAACAGCTTTAACAGAAATAGAAAATATCACTTGAAAAACACCTGAAATAAGAGCTGCCCAACCAATAAAAAAAGCGAGGTCAAGAATTGCTCCGGCAGGATGAGATATTACCTTAAATGCTAAAATTAAAAAAATAACTCCCACTATAAATAATAACCACCAATTTGTTTTAATTCTTTTATCCATGACTTTTTGTTTAATTAGTTTATTTAAAATAGTTTATTAAAATATATCGAATCATTACGAGGCAATGTATTACATCATTGCAATAGCCTCAATTTCAACCATTACGCTTAACGGCAATGCTTTTACAGCAATGGCTGCTCGGGCAGGTGGGTTATTTGGAAAATAGGTTGCGTAAACAGTATTCATTTCAGCAAAAAGCGAAATATCGCTAAGGAATATTGTACATTTTACAATTTTACTAAGGTCGTTACCATAATTTGCCGCCTTAATAATTGCTTTAATATTTTTCAAAACCATATCGGTTTGTTCGGAGATACCACCGGGTACAACACTACCTGTAGCAGGGTCAATAGGTACTTGACCCGAAATAAAAAGCATTCCATTTTGCTCAACTGCCTGACTATACGGACCAATTGGTGCAGGAGCATCAGTTGTGTAAATTATTTTTTTCATAATTATTTTTTTTATTTTCCAAATCTAATAAAAAATAGTACTCATCCCACCTTCAGTATTTATAAAAAAACGACAAATCATCATAACTAACAGTTTGTCTGATGTATAGCCAATGCAATTAGCCTGATTAATTCATAAAAAATGATAAAATACTTGTAAATATCTCTTTACTTACGTCATATGTAATTTGCTGTGATAATTTCATTTTGTCATTTTTACTAAAGTGTATTTATTTTAATACACGAGCATCAAACTGATTGTGTGAATTATTAAGTAGATAGAGTTAAAAAATTATATTTTAGTATTATT
>CAZGWS010000020.1:3702-23363 GCA_964528805.1 uncultured Lentimicrobiaceae bacterium
TTGCATATCTCGTTAATTGCTTTTAATTCAATAACGCGATAAACCTGCCAATCAAGTTCTTCGGCTTTGGCGTCACGCCATGCTTTAAGAATTTGGTATAACTCTTTATTATTATTGCTGCCGGAGGAAGCTAATGGCTTATTTGTTTTTACAGATGTTTTTACATCTTCAATTGAAGCTAAAGCACGAGCTTTAAGGTAATTATCAGAAATAAAACCATTCTCACAGGCTTTTAAACATTTTTGTTTCAGGGAAAAACTAATTTTTAATATTTCAGCTGTCTTTTTTATTGATTTTCTAACAACTTTATTATCAGTTTCAATTACAAAATTAACAATTGAGGGCTCAATTATTTCTGTAAATTTATTATTAAAATATGATGATGCTTTTGCCACCCTGTCTTGTAACCCAATGTTTTCTTCAACGTTATTATTTTCATTAAAAAGTGTATTCAATTGTTGTTTAAACCTATGTGATACGCTAATAATTTCGGCTGCCACTTTTTTACTCATTTGCATAATATCGTTAACAGGATTATTTTGCAAACTCGAATAATTCTCCTGAAGCAGCTTTATAGTATAATGAATATTACTTTGAATTATTTTAAAGTCGAAAAGATCTATAAGCAGCTGTAGCTGATAATTATTTTTTGATGACTTTAGCCTGACTTCATCAGGTTGATTTTCTTCAATATGTTTTGTGAAATCGTTAATTGTGCTATCGTGCTTGATGCTTTGACGAGAAATAGGAGTACTAAGTACCAGGCCTTCAAGTGTTTTACATCTGCTAAGTGCAACATAAACCTGACCATGAGCAAAAGCCGCCTGTGCATCAATAACGGCATTCTCAAAAGTCAGTCCCTGACTTTTATGAATTGTAATTGCCCACGCTAATTTTAGCGGATATTGTGTAAAAGTACCCTCTACAGTTTCTTTAATCTCTTTACTTTGGTCGTCAAGCGTATATTTCATTTTCTCCCATTCAACTTTACCAACTTCAATTAATTCATCATCGCCGGTACACTCAACTGTTACAACGCCATTATTTATATTTCGTATTTTACCTATTTTCCCGTTATAATAAAGTTTTGCAGGATTTGGATCATTTTTTACAAACATAACCTGTGCCCCTTTTTTAAGGACAAGCTCAAAATTTGTAGGATATGTGTACTCGGGGAAATTGCCGGAAACAGCAGCATTAAAGGTATAAATTTTTTCTTTCAGACTATTTAATCTATTTTCGTTTATCTGTTTTGCCTTGGCGTTATGCGTTGTGAGTATTATGTAACCCTCTTTGCTGGCATCAAAATCAGAATTGTACCTTGTATTTAGTGCATCAATAACTTCGTTGTCAATTTTATTATCGCGTACTTTGTTGAGTAAATTTATAAAGTAACGATCGCTTTGCCTAAACACATGGAGTAACTCGATACTTACAAAATGTGTTTGCTTTAACGCTTTACTGCTAAAAAAAAATGCTGTGTCGTAGTAATCTCTTAATATAGCCCATTCGTCATCTTTAACAACCGGAGCCAGCTGTTGCAAATCGCCAATCATCAGTAACTGAACACCTCCAAACGGAAGGCTTGTGTTCCGAAATCGGCGTAAAGTATTATCAATTCCATCAAGTAAGTCGGCTCTAACCATGCTAATTTCATCAATAACAAGCAAATCCATACTTTTAATTATATTGATTTTTTCCTTATTAAATCTTCTAGATTTTGATTTTATTGCAGCCGACTCGACACCGGGAATTTGTGGTCCAAATGGCAGCTGAAAAAACGAATGAATAGTTACACCCTTTGCATTTATTGCAGCCACACCGGTTGGTGCAACAACTACCAATCGTTTATTCGATATATTTTTAAGATTATGGAGAAACGTGGTTTTACCGGTACCCGCCTTTCCTGTTAAAAATATGTTCTCACCGGTAAAATTTACAAAATCGCCGGCTAATTTTAACTCTGGGTTGCTTATATAATCCATAAAGTTCAAAAATACAAATAATATTAATTAATATCTGTATTCTGATATAAGATTAAATAATTACAACTAAATTAGCTGCCCGTAATTTTACTAATTAGCATGCCTTAATGTGTTGTTGAGTATAAGTAATGAGAACGAAACTGAATGATAAATTTACTAAAATAAAAACAAAAGTAATGATTTTGAAAATTAATCGTTTCAAGCACTCACAATACTCATAGCCAAACAGTTATACTAATATAGAATAACATATGCGAAGATTTTCGATAACTGATAAACTGATAATTGCTTCTTTACTGCTTAGCGTAATAACCATAATGATAGTTGCCTCCTATTCATTTTATAACGCAAAAGATGCAATTTTACAACGAGCTTTCAGCCAGCTAAATTCGGTAAGAGTGATAAAATCAAATTTGATAAATAAATTTTTCTCAAACTGCGAAAAGGAAATCAGATTAGCTGAAACATCATATGATATTCACAAAATAATACTGGCAATTAACACAATTAAAAAAGATTCAAATTATACAATAGTTAATAAAAAGTTTAATAAATTCAGAACTCCATTTGTAAAAGAGCTATCAAAAGAATACTACGGTAGTATTTTCATTATTGGAAATAATAGACATGTTTATTTTGTAAAAAATCCTGAAAATATGAATGATACAGATAATATTGATTATAAAACAATTTGGAAAAACTCCCTTTCAAACAAGTCAATTTATATACAAGATTATACTGAATCTGACACAATTACACCTGCTCATATCACAATAAGTACAAGGATAACTGACTCGTTAGATAACACAATTGGCGTAATTGCTTTTGAAGTGCTGTCAAGCGTAATAGACTCTACAATGTTAAATAATAACCCTTCAAGCGGTCTGGGTAAATCAGGCGAATCATATTTGGTAGGTACTGATTACTTGATGAGGAGTTCGTCGCGATTTCAAAAAAAATCGATCTTAAAAACCAAAGTTAAAACAGAGGCCACGGATTTGATATTAGCAAATTTACCTGGTACAAAAGTGCTAAAAGACTACAGAGGTATTCCGGTACTCAGCTCATATAATAAAGTGTTAATTGCAAATTTAAATTGGATAATAATTGCCGAAATTGATTACGACGAAGTTACGATCCCCATATATAATATAAGAAATGAAATAATTTTTATAAGTATTTTTATTTTCCTGATTGTGTTAGTTGTAGTTATCATTCTATCAAGAAAAATTACTTATCCGATACAAAAATTAAACCATGCGGCACATCAAGTAGGAATTGGCAACTTAGATGTTAAAATACATAGCAATTCAGACGACGAAATTGGAGAACTTACCAATACATTTAATCAAATGGTTACAAAACTTAAAGCACAGTCGGAAGAAATAAAAGATGAAAAAATTAAAAGTCTCCGATCAATGATTAATGGGCAAGAGACTGAGCGACAAAGACTTTCAAGAGAACTGCACGATGGATTAGGTCAATTACTTATCGGGCTAAAACTTAAATATCAGAGTTGCTTCAACAAATCAAAATTAATTCAAGAGGACTTTTTAAATTTGGACAAACTGTTCGATAAAACTATCGAAGAAACCAGAAGAATTTCGAACAATCTAATGCCTGCGTCGCTTTCAGAATTCGGATTGACCACAGCAATAAGAAATATCTGTAACGATATTTCGGAAACAACAGATATCTATATTCAATTTTACACCAAAGGGTCAACAAAAAAACTAAATCTTGAAATAAAAATATATCTTTTCAGGATAATACAGGAAGCATTAACAAATATTGTAAAACATTCGGAAGCTAAAAGTGCAGGTATCAGCCTGATATATACAGCCAACATGATTTTTATTGAAATAAAAGATGATGGCAAAGGGTTTGACCTATTAAAAAGAGTATCACAAAACTCAAATGGAATAAATAATATACAAGAGCGGGTTACATTGCTGTTGGGAACAATTAAAATTAAATCGGAGGAAGCAAAAGGAACAATAATAAATATTGATATCCCTATTAAAGAATTAAAATGAGAAAAATTAAAATTATTTTAGTTGACGACCATCAAATTGTCAGAGACGGAATCAAAGCCCTTTTATCTGATAGTTTAGAAATAGATATTATTGGCGAGGCAAAAAGCGCATATGAATTTTTTAACCTTCTGAAAACCAAAATTCCCGACGTTGTACTGCTCGACATATCTTTACCTACAATGTCAGGAATTGAAGTTTCTAAAATACTCTCATCTGACTATCCACAAATTAAAAAGTTGATGCTGTCAATGTACACATCAGAAGATTTTATATTTAATGCATTAAAAACAGGAATAAACGGATATCTTCCTAAAAATACAACTCGCAACGAATTACTGCGAGCCATTGTGGAGGTTTATAATGGAGCTGAATATTTTAGCAAATCAATTTCAGATACAATTTTGAAAAGCTATGTTAATAGTGCCCGCTATGGTAACGTTGTGTCCGACAATAAATTAAGTAACCTAACAAAACGCGAACAGGAAATACTGCGCCATGTTGCCGAAGGAATGAATAACTCAAGTATTGCTAAAAAATTATCTATTAGCATACGTACTGCCGAAAGCCACAAAACAAGTATCATGCGAAAGCTTAGCCTTAATAACATGGTAGATTTGGTTAAATTTGCTATCAAAAATAATATTATCGAAATATAATATCTGCGTAATATACGTATTCCAATATACGTAATTACGCAATTGTAAGAGAACTTTATACATGGCAACTTTGCGACTTATTTTATACTTCAAAGCCATGAAGAAATACAGTTTTGTTACTTTGATAGTTATCGCATTTTGCTTTTTTAGCAGTAGCTTACTGTATGCGCAAAATGATGGTAAAAAAAATGAAAGCCCATTTAATGTTAGCTGCGACTTAATGAGTAGATACGTATGGAGAGGCACAGATTTTGGCAATTCACCAAGCATTCAACCCGGAATAGAATACACAAAAGCCGGATTTGTAATCGGTACATGGGGTGCATATGCAGTTAACCGTACCGGTCTGCAAGAAGTTGATTTATACCTCGGCTACACATATAAAGAGTTAGTTTCGTTAACGGTAACGGATTATTTTTTTCCTAATGAAGACAGCACCTATGACTATTTTGATTATAAAAATGCTACAACCGGTCATGTTTTAGAAGGCACAATATCGTTTAACGGCACTAATAACCTGCCAATATCAGTATTACTTGCAACCAACTTTTGGGGTGCAGATGCAAAAAGAGTAAATTCAGACGGCAGCATTGGCAAAATACAATATTCAACTTACGCAGAAATTAAGTACTCCTTTGAATATCTTGATATTTTTATGGGAGCAAATCTTACAAATGCAGATACTAACAAAGACGAAGTTGGCTATTATGGTAATAATGTTGGCATTGTAAATTTGGGAATCACAGCAACAAAAAATATTCCGGTTACTAAACGCTTTAGTTTGCCTTTAACTGTTTCGTTTATAACTAATCCGCAAGCCAGAAAAATTTATTTAGTAGCCGGCTTTTTATTTTAAGATATTTTTAATTTTTCATATAAAATTTTATAATTATGGGTTTTGATACAGGTACAACAACATTTATGATTCTTAGTACGAGTCTTGTAATGTTAATGACGCCGGGATTAGCTTTCTTCTATGGAGGGTTAGCCGGTAAAAGAAATATACTCGGTATAATGATGCAGACATTTGTATCATTAGGTATAACAACTATGCTATGGATTACAGTAGGATATTCTCTGTGTTTTAGTGGTGGTGAAGGCGGAATTATTGGTAACCTTCACTTGGCATTTTTAAATGACATCCCTTTTACAAAAGCATATAGCGGTGCAGACGGTGAGTATCCTGAATATATATTTATTGCATATCAGATGATGTTTGCAATTATTACTCCTGCGTTAATTACAGGGGCTTTTGTAAATAGGGTTACTTTTAAAGCATATTTAATATTCCTAGTTGCATGGCAACTATTTGTTTACTACCCATTTGTACACATGGTATGGGGTGGTGGACTACTTGCTGCATGGGGTGTTCTTGATTTTG
The DNA here is from genome assembly GCA_964528805.1 of uncultured Lentimicrobiaceae bacterium. GTDB lineage: Bacteria > Bacteroidota > Bacteroidia > Bacteroidales > F082. The sequence continues at coordinate 9,761 of CAZGWS010000020.1, forward strand.
CCGGTGGTATAGTTGTTCATGCAACTGCCGGATTTGCGGCATTAGCTTCTGTTATTTATGTAGGAAAAAGAAGCGATACTAAATCTCCACCCAACAGTATTCCTTTAGTAGCTATAGGTACAGGTCTCTTATGGTTCGGTTGGTACGGCTTTAATGCCGGTAGTGAACTTAAAGTTGATGCTGTTACCACACTCGCTTTTTTAAATACTGATGTTGCTGCTTCATTTGCTGCCATAACATGGTTGGTTATCGAATGGTATCGAGAGGGGCAACCTAAATTTGTTGGATTGTTAACAGGTGCTGTAGCCGGACTTGCAACCATAACTCCGGCAGCAGGTTTTGTGCCATTATGGGCTGCAATTCCAATAGGAATATCCGCCGGTACACTTTGTTATTTTGCCGTCCATTTAAAAAATATACTCGGATGGGACGATGCCCTCGACGTTTGGGGTGTACACGGTATGGGTGGCGTATTTGGTACAATTATGCTGGGTATATTTGCATCAAAAGCCATTAACGGGCAAGCAGGGTTGCTCGAAGGTAACTTCATGTTTTTAATTAAAGAAACCGTTGCTGTTGTAGCTGCCGCAGCCTACGCTTTTGTTTTTACTTACGCAATGCTGATTGTTATAAATTATATTACAAGAGTTAAAGTATCGCTCGAAATGGAAAGTGTCGGTTTAGACCGCTCTTTACATGGAGAAAAAGCATACGACGAAGGAGCTTTGTAACTATTTTAAAGCTACATAGTTAGCTCATAGAGAAGCTCCAAGCTAAAATGCGGATACTATTATGTTAGTATCCGCATTTTCTATGCTCTGTAAGATGAATTCGTTAAGGCATTGCTACGAAATAAGTTGACTAAATCAAGCGAAGTTATTTTGTGTGATAATAAGACAAAAAACACAGGCATAGCCATAGCTATGGCGAGTATTTTTAACGAAGTTAACGTACAAAAGAACAAACATGAATGGTCAAGTTATTTCTGAACAATGCCTAAGTGAAAAAGTAATATTCTTACTGTTAGTAATAAATTATTAGGGTTTAACAAATTATTAACTTTACATTTAGCAACCAATGTTGTATATTTGCAGTCTCAAATTATTAATCTTACAAAAACTATCATGAAAAATCTTACAAAATTATTATTAGGACTATTACTGCTAACAAGTATTACTTACACAGGCTGCAAGCAGGCAAGCGAACTTATTGACGTAAAATTTACAGCAGACTATGAAGACACTCTAAACGTTGTTGTTACTCCATCAACAAATGCAAAAACTACTAATGGTGTTTTTAGTGTATCTAAAACCATCGATCCTACATCTAACTCCGACTTTGCCAAATATATTGATAAAATCAAATCAATAAATATTAGTGAAGTTTCCGGATTAGTAATTAGTGTTAACCCAAATTTGACACTTACATCTGCTGTTATTAATGTTTCTGACGCTAATCATACTGCAACATGGACGTTCACAAACTTGCCAATTACGGTTGGCACTTTATTGTCGTTGGATAATAACGATGGACAATGGGATGCAATAGAGCAAATTCTTATGGACAAAACGCCATTTACAGTTTCCATAGTTGGGCAAGCCAGCGAAGATAATGCTGAATTTAGCATATTGGTTAATATTAAATCGGATGTGATAGCAAATCCGATAAATTAATATCAATTTATCTATTTTTGTACCGGCATTTATAAAAATAAATGCCGGTTTTTTTTATTATTGTACAAGCCTACTATATTTATTTTGTAAAAAGTTTATTTTTGCAAACAATTAATTTAAACCAAATATTAATGAACGATAAGTGGGGTCTATTTCAAAAATTCCTGATAACTCAGGAGCAACAGCTGTCTGTAACCGATTTTTTAATTAATTCACTTGTTATTATTATCCTTGCTATAATATTAGAATATACTTATATTATAGCAGCACGCACAATTTCTAACAGAAGGCAGTTTGCAGGCACTTTTCTTTTAATAGCATTTACTACAATGCTTATTATTACAATTGTTAAAACATCGTTGGCATTGTCGCTCGGTCTTGTTGGAGCATTGTCAATTGTTCGTTTTAGGGCTGCTATAAAAGAGCCCGAAGAATTGTCGTATATTTTCTTTGCTATTGCTCTTGGATTAGGGTTAGGTGCCAACCAAACAATAATTGTTATTGTAGCTTTTGCTGTGGCGATGATTATAATCTGGGTTAGATATTTTATTTCAGGAAGCAGTAAGCATCAAAACCTTTACCTCAACTTCTCGGCAAAAGCAAATGAAGTTGAATTATCACAGGTTATTGAAATTGTAGTTCGTGAATTTGGTAAGTACCAGCTAAAAAGATATGATGAAAACAACGAGATAATAGAAGCCTCTTTTATGGTTGACTCACCAAAGCCGGAGAAATTACAAGCTTTTACTAAAAGCATATCTAAATTTGGAAAAAATACTCGTGTTTCTTTTGTTGAAAGTAAATCGTTTTAAATAATTTGCTAATGTACTTCCCACCATTTAGTTATGACATAAGTCGTTACGAAAGGAAGTTTGAAGTGCAACATATGCACTACCCTGAAGTTATGCAGCAAATTAAAAATAATAGAGCTGTATTCTCATCATTTTATTACCCGCGCTACATTAATAATATTTATTTGGATACTAACGATTTAGACTTTTATACAGATAATGTATCGGGAAAAGGAAATAGAAAAAAGGTTAGAATACGTTGGTATGGTAATATGATGGGTAACATACAAAAGCCAATACTCGAATTTAAAATACGCGAAGGATTTCTCGGTAATAAATTATCATTTCCACTATCATCTTTTATTCTAAATAATAATTTTTCTAACACTTACCTTCAGGATATCTTTAGGCTATCTAAACTACCAAGCTGGGTTAACACAATCTTGCCAATGCTTAAGCCCTCGCTTCTTAATCGTTATAATCGCCGGTATTTTATTAGCTTTAATAATAATTTCAGGCTCACAATTGATAATGAATTAACCTATTTTGGTGCCGGTAGCGGTCTTAATAATTTTACAGAGAAGTATGCAAATGAAGATATTATCGTTGAACTTAAATACGATTACATTCACGAAGGCACTCAATCAGCTTACGTTACCAACGATTTGCCATTTAGATTAAGCAAAAGCTCTAAGTATGTTAACGGCTTTGTGTATATGCATCCATTAATAACATAATTTTACAACATTGTAGTTACACACTATTAATTCTTAAAACACGCTAATTGTTGTTAGAAAAGCAACTATAAAAAACAGAACTCATCATGGCAACATCAAATTTTGTTGATTACGTTAAAATATATTGCAGGTCGGGAGATGGAGGAGCGGGCTCGGTTCATTTCAGACGAGAAAAATATATTGCAAAAGGTGGTCCCGATGGTGGAGACGGCGGAAAAGGTGGAGATATAGTACTTCGTGGCAGTTCTCAGATGTGGACATTACTGCATTTGCGTTATACACGACATTTGCGAGCAGGGCATGGCGAGCATGGTGGCAAACAAAGGAGTAGTGGAGCAGAAGGCGAGAACGTTTTCATTAATGTCCCTCTTGGGACTATCGCAAAAAACCCGGATACAAATCAGGTAATAGCAGAAATAACCGAAGATGGTCAACAGATAGTTTTATTGCCCGGAGGCAGGGGTGGCCTAGGTAATGATCATTTTAAAACTGCAACAAATCAATCTCCACAATATGCCCAACCCGGTGAAGATGGGGTTGAACTAAATGTTATTTTTGAGCTAAAAATACTCGCTGATGTAGGACTTGTTGGATTTCCAAATGCCGGAAAATCAACGCTGCTCTCAGTGCTGTCGGCTGCAAAACCCGAAATTGCAGACTACCCGTTTACAACACTTCGTCCTAATTTAGGCATCGTTGCATATCGTGATAACAAATCTTTTGTTATGGCTGATATCCCCGGTATAATAGAAGGAGCTTCCGAAGGTAAGGGGCTGGGACTTAGGTTTTTACGCCATATTGAAAGGAACTCTATCTTGTTATTTGTAGTACCTGCTGATAGCAACGATATTAACGATGAATATAATATACTATTAAATGAACTGAATAAATACAACCCTGAACTTCTAGATAAAAAAAGAATCCTGGCAATAGCTAAATCCGATTTACTCGATGCAGAACTTATTGAAGAAATTAAGCCTACCCTACCCAAAGATATTGATTCAGTTTTTATCTCATCTGTTGCCAATATAGGGCTTATTGAATTAAAAGATCACATTTGGCGAGCATTGATAAGTGATGTTGGGCTTTAGCAGTTGTAATACTTCCCTAATCAAGCTCAATAATATTATTCTTTATTGCAAACCTAACCAAGTCAACGGATGTTTTAAGCCCGATTTTTCTCATAATATTTGATTTATGAGTCTCCACAGTCCTAACACTTATGAATAGCTTATCAGCAATATTTCTGTTTGAAATACCTTCTGCAAAAAGCTTGAAGATTTCCATTTCGCGAGTTGAAAGATTTTTCTGTCTATTCTCTTTTTCGTTCTTCTTAATATCCTTATCCCGAATATAACTACCTAATAATATGTTTGTTATAGTCTTTGCATAAAACTCATAACCATTTCTTAATGTGTAAATGGCTTCAATTATTTCAGATCTTGTTGTATCATTACCCAAATGCCCTTTTGCTCCTGCTTTAATCATTTTTAACACACGCTTTTCGTCGTGATACATAAACATAACCAATATTTTTATTCTTGGATATCTATATGCAAGCTCCTGAACATTTTCTACATTTTTGTCATCGGGTGTATAAAAAATAGGAATTATAATATTGGGGTTACTATCTGATAGGTTGGTAAAGTACTCTGAAAATGAATTACTTGAGCCAATAATTGTAATGTCATCAATGTTAGATAACAATGCAGAAATTGCATCACAGATTACAGGATGCTCGTCAATAAGTGCTACTTTAATCATATAATAATAAAAGAAGCTAAATTACAAAATGTTGTTAAAACAAATTATGTAAAAATAAAAAAATCCTTAAACAAATTTATGTATATCTCATTCATACTATGTATATTTGCTTTGTATGCTAATTCAATTATAGTAATTGCAAATAAACAAGAAATAAAATGAATAATAATAAAATAAATACACCGGCTGACAAAGAACCTAAAGATGGATTTAACGGATCTGTCAGCAGTAGGTTTTTACAAAGATTCCTTAACAAATACACTTATAATCGTGATATTTATCATGATTTAATGCCATTTAAAGTAAAGGAAATCCTTTTAATATCAAGCCTTTACGATGCCTATGCTATTGAAAGTGAAGGACGATTTTCAGAACATGTGCTAGGGCAATATGGTAATCTAAACCTAACATCTTTCCCTCGAATTACCGGTGCCTCAAATCTAAACCAAGCTTCTATATTACTTAAGCACAAGCCCTTTGAGCTAATAATTTATATGGTTGGTGCTGATAAGCACAAACCTTTGTCTGTATGTAAGAAAATTAAAAAAGAATTCCCTTCAATACCAATATTTTTTCTTCTAAATAACAGTGCCGATACAAATTACTTTACTAACAAACTAAATTCTATTGGCTATGTTGACAAGCTATTTACATGGAATGGCGATGCAAATATTTTTTTTTCAATGATTAAGTTATTAGAGGACAAGATCAATGTTAAAAATGATACTCAGCTTGCCAAGGTTCGTGTAATTTTATTGGTTGAAGATTCTCCCCTATTCTACTCACGTTACCTGTCGTTTTTGTACAAAGTAATAATGGAGCAAACAAAACGAATAATTAACGACGTAAGCTCTGACGAACTATACAAAGTGCTAAAAATGCGTGCCAGACCTAAAATATTGCTCGCAACAAATTATGAAGAAGCCACGGATATAATAAATAAATATCCCGAATTTATGACATGTCTTATTACCGATGTTAAATTTAAGAGGAATGGTGAATTTGATGAAAATGCGGGAATAAGACTACTTGAATATACACGCAAAAGACTAAAAAATATACCTACAGTTTTACAATCGTCAGATACTTCATATGCCTCGGTGGCAAAAGAACACCAGTCACTGTTTATTAACAAGTATTCTAACACACTGTACCACGATTTTGAGCATTTTATTACAAACTATATGGGCTTTGGTAATTTTGAATTTAAAAATGCTGCGGGCGATGTTATAGCAATTGCATCAAATATGAAAGAGTTTGAGAGCTTTTTAAAAAAAATTCCAAACGAATCCCTATTGTTTCACGCTAGTCGCGATCATTTTTCCATGTGGTTGATGGCACGTGGCGAAATTAAAGCTGCAAGCATTATTAATGCAAAAAAAGTTAACGATTTTAAAAATGCCTTAGAATTACGTAAAGATTTGCTGCACAAACTTAAAGAATACAGAAACGAACGTGATAGGGGCAATGTAATACCATTTTCTAATACGATTGAGTGTACCGAAGAAAATGTTTATACACTCGCCGGCGGATCGCTTGGTGGTAAAGGAAGAGGTCTGGCTTTTATAAATGCATTGATACAAAATTTTAAGTTTTCAAAATATATTCCCGATATAAAAATCAGAACCCCTAAAACTTTTGTAATTGGCACTAACGAATTTGAAACATTTCTTAAAATTAACAAGCTTGCTGCAATTTCACTTTCTGATATTAGTTACGATGAAATTAAAAAACATTTTATCAAAGGTGAGCTATCAGACGGACTTAAAGAGAAACTGTTTGACTTATTACAAATCTTAAAAAAACCCATTGCAGTAAGGTCATCGGGTATTTTTGAAGACTCGCTTGCACAACCCTTTGCCGGAATTTTTGAAACCTATTTGCTGCCCAATAACAATCCCCTGATAGAAGAACGTATCCATCAGGTTGAAAACGCAATAAAATTGGTAATGGCATCAGTATTTTCAAATACTGCAAAGGGCTATGTAAAAGCAATTGATTTTAAAATTGAAGAAGAGAAAATGGCTGTAATTATCCAGGAGGTCGTTGGAAACAAATACGATAACCTGTTTTACCCACATATTAGCGGTGTTGCACAGTCGTATAACTTTTATCCGTTTTCACATATGAAACCCGAAGAAGGTTTCGCAATTGCAGCTGTTGGTCTTGGCAAGTATGTTGTTGATGGTAACAAAGCTTATCGATTTTCTCCTAAATATCCAAGTGCAGAAATTAACTCAACAAAGGACCAGTTTAAAAATTCACAAGTGAAATTTACTGCCGTTAACATGAATAAGACAAACCTTAACCTGCTTGATGGAGAATTTGCCGGTTTAACCGAAAATGATATTAGCGTTGCCGAAAAACAAGGAACTCTTAATCATCTCGCATCAGTTTACAATCCTGATAATAATACTGTTTATCCTGGTATTTCAAAAGAAGGCCCTCGTATAATAAACTTTGCTAACATTCTAAAACACAACTATATATCTTTGGCAAGGACAATTCAGTTAGTTCTAGAACTTGGTAAAAATGCGATGGGAACTGCCATTGAAATTGAATATGCTGTAGATCTTACAAAAGATGAGGATGGTAAAGCCTCATTTTATATACTTCAAATAAAACCACTAATACATTCGGATATTGATTTCAATATTGATGAAAAGAAAGTTGACGAGGAATCCATTATACTGTATTCCGAAAGAGGTATGGGCAATGGCATTATTGAAAATATTACCGATGTAGTTTATGCCAATGTTGAAAATTTTGATAAATCGTTAACATTAGAAATGGCAAAAGAGGTTGAAGAAATTAATGACTTTTTGATAGAGCAGAATAGAAAATACATTCTTATTGGTCCGGGTAGATGGGGAACGCGCGACAGATGGATTGGAATTCCGGTAAAATGGCATATGATTTCAAACGCAAGAATTATTGTTGAGTCAAGCTTCGACGACTTCCCCCTTGATGCTTCATCAGGATCCCACTTTTTTCACAATGTAACCAGCATGAATGTGGGATATTTTACAGTACAACCCGAACTGCACGATAGCTATATTAACTATGATGAGCTAAGTAAGCAAAAACTTATTAAAAAAGGGAAATATTTTAATTGTGTGCAGTTCAACAAACCCTTAATTGTTAAAATGGATGGCAAGAAACGAAAATACATTATACATAAAAGTTAACCATCTCTGATTATATATTCTTCATGCATACCGCTTTACAAACAAAATATTTTTTTGTGAGTGGTATCCATTTAATTATTGTTGCTGTTAAATTACAGAATAATATAAATATCATACAGATACTGCAAATTACACAAACTGGCAGCAAAGGAAAAAATCTTACTTTTGCATAAATATTTAAAAAAATGCGTAATAATATAAATAAAGATATAGAAAAAAAAATACGGTTAGGTATCACTCATGGCGATTTTAACGGAATTGGTTACGAGGTGATAATCAAATCGTTAGCAGATAACAGAATTCTGGATTTATTTACCCCTGTTGTATATGGATTATCAAGGGTGATGTCGTACAACCGTAAAAATCTAGACATTAATACTTTTAATTTTAATACAATACAAAACGCTGCCTCAATTAGAAACAATAAAGTTAATTTAATAAATTTAGTTGATGAGGAGATAAGGATTGAGTATGGCAAATCAAACTCCAATGCAGGCAAATATGCTCACATGGCTCTTAACATAGCTGTTAACGATTTAAAAAATAATAAAATACACGCAGTAGTTACAGCACCAATAAGTAAAGAAAATATACAATCTGATGACTTTGATTTTCCAGGGCATACCGAATATTTTGCCAAACAATTTGAAACTAATAATTACTTAATGTTAATGGTAAGCAATAATCTTAGAATTGGTACCGTAACCGGTCATATATCACTTAAAGATGTGCATAACTTATTAACAGAAGAGCTTATAAGTAACAAAATCAAAGTCCTCGAACACTCATTAAAAGCTGACTTCGGCATCGACAGACCTAAAATCGCAATATTAGGATTAAATCCACATGCCGGCGAAAATGGAAATATAGGCACCGAAGAAAAAGACATTATCGTACCTGCAATAATTGCAGCCAAAAAAAACGGAATTCTTGCATTTGGTCCATTTCCGGCAGATGGCTTTTTCGCAACCGAATACTCTAAATATGATGCCATTTTGGCAATGTATCACGATCAGGGTTTAATTCCGTTTAAAGTACTTGCTTTTAATAGTGGCGTAAATTATACTGCCGGATTACCATACGTACGAACATCGCCGGCACATGGCACAGCATATAATATAGCAGGTAAAAATGTGGCATCAGCTAAATCAATGAAAAATGCCTTGTATTTAGCAGCCGACATTTATCGTAACAGAGTTAACTATTACGAAAGAAATAAAAATCCACTCGGGTTCAATCTTCTTAAAAATGTAAAAAATACTGTTAGCAAAAAAGCATATAAATCAACTAAGGATGAAGCATGACAAATACACCGGAGTTGAGATAGCCGAAATTATTCGGGCACAGTTGGTGTCATCAAATCCCGAAGCAATAGAAGTTACTGATATATTAATTGATAGCCGTAAACTGATTTCTGCAAAAGGAACCTTATTTTTTGCATTGGCCAGCAAAAGTAATGACGGTTATAATTATATAAGCTATCTTCACAAACAAGGTATAAAATATTTTGCTGTAAGTCGCCTTGATGATATAACCAAAAAACTTAGGGACGCATCGTTTTTTATTGTTGATAACACCCTTACAGCACTTCAACAATTAGCGGCAGCCCATCGAAAACGATTTGATATTCCGGTATTGGGTATAACAGGAAGTAATGGCAAAACGGTTATTAAAGAATGGCTTTATCAATTAATGGGTGCTGATAAAAAAATTGTAAGAAGCCCTAAAAGCTACAACTCACAAATTGGTGTTCCGCTTTCTGTTTGGCAGATGAACCATAGTCACCAACTCGCAATATTTGAAGCCGGTATCTCTGAACCCGACGAAATGAAAAAGCTTCAAGCAATTATAAACCCAAGTATTGGCATCTTTACAAATATTGGTCAGGCACATGATGAAAATTTTATTAATAGCATCCAAAAAATAGGAGAAAAATTAAACCTCTTTATAAAAGTAAATACACTAATTTATAATACCGACCAAAAAGAAGTCCATGGGGCAATTATCAAATCAGGAATTTTGGAAAATGTTAGAACTTTTTGTTGGGGAAAAGACAACTCATGCGATTTTAAAATAACTAATATAATTTCAAAAGATAAACAATCCACTATTTATGGCACTTATGCCAATGAAGTGTTTGATATCACAATTCCATTTACCGATGATGCCTCTATTGAAAATGCCATACAGTGCTGGATAACAATGCTTTACTTTGGTTATAGAAATGAGGTAATAAAGAAAAGAATGCTTGAGTTAACTCCTGTAGCCATGCGCCTCGAACTAAAAGACGGAGTTAACAATTGTACAATAATAAACGACGCATACAATTCTGATATTAACTCGCTCGCAATAGCCCTCGATCTTATGAATCAGCAAAATCAACATCGCGAAAAAGTGATTATCTTATCAGATATTATGCAAAGTGGGCAAAATAACTTCGACCTTTATTCAAATATTGCCGACTTATTAAATAAAAAGAAAATAGATAAACTAATTGGCATCGGTCATTCAATTAGCCAACAATCAAACCAATTCAAAATTGAATCATGTTTTTACGAAACAACTGACGATTTTATTAATAACTATTCATTTGCCAATTTTGTAAACCAAACAATATTACTCAAAGGTGCACGAGTATTTGAGTTTGAGAAGCTTAGTCGAATACTTCAACAAAAAGCTCATGAAACTGTGTTAGAAATTAACTTTAACTCAATAATAAATAATCTTAATAAATTTAAACAAAATCTGGCTCCAAACACAAAAGTTATGGCAATGGTAAAAGCCTTTTCCTATGGTAGCGGCAGTTTTGAAATAGCAAATGTGCTTCAGTATCATAACGTTGACTACCTTGCCGTAGCATACGCCGATGAGGGTGTTGAACTTAGAAAATCTGGAATTAACTTGCCAATAATGGTTATCAGCCCCGAAGAGCAAGCCTTCGACACAATGATACGCCACCAGCTTGAACCGGAGATTTTCAACTTTCGTACACTAAATTTGTTGGAAAAAGCAATTAAAAGAAATGCACTCCCTCAAAATAAACCGGTAAAAATTCATATTAAAATTGATACAGGAATGCATCGTCTGGGATTTGTACCAACCGACGTACCCAAACTTATAAGCAAACTAAATGCAAATCCCCTTATTTATGTGCAGTCAGTATTCTCACACCTGATTGCAAGTGATAACCCTGCCTTTGATGATACCACAAACAAGCAAATAAATATTTTTAACGAAATTAAAGAGCAGTTCCTGCAAAATACTAACCATAATATCCTATTTCACATAGCTAACTCGGCAGCAATAGGCAGGTTCGCAAATAGCCATATGGATATGGTTAGAATAGGCATTGGACTGTATGGAATATATAATTATGTACCCGGCTTAGAAAATGCAATTACACTCAGGTCAATCTTAAGCCAAATTAAAATCGTAAAAAAAGGAGATAGTGTGGGGTATAATAAAAGTTGGATTGCTAAAACAGATACTCCGGTAGGGGTAGTATCAATAGGCTATGCTGATGGTATGCTACGCTCATTAGGAAACGGAAACGCATCATTGTACATTGCAAACCAAAAAGTTAAAATTATTGGCGACATATGCATGGATATGTGTATGGTTGACTTAACTAATATTGATGCTAAAGAAAATGATGATGTTGTCATTTTTGACACAGCACATTCTGTTACAAAATTGGCGAAAGCCGGAAATACGATCCCATACGAAATACTAAGCCGTATTTCCCGTAGAGTTAAGCGTATTTATTTTCATGAATAATTAAATTATGCAACCTTTTAATTTATAGTTGGCAGCAAGCTTGACAAAAAATCACAATCCTACTAAAAAGAATAAAATAAAAACCCACCGCACCATAGCACATTTGGTTTTTGCCGACACACATATCCAACCCGAAAAAACCAAAAGAACTATTTCTTTCCTGCGCACTAGAATAGTTGTAATTTTGAACATCAATAAAATATAGACTTAGTAAATGACAATATTTCAAAAATCTGTAATAAATAAACATCTGGACAGTCTTGACAAAGAACGAGTTGAGAAAGCATATCAAAAATTCAAAGAGAATTATAGCCCAATCAAGATTGAAGAAATAAAAAAACTAAAAGAAGAAGAATACCAAGACGGATTTTTAAGAGAAATATTTGTTGATATATTTGGTTACACCTTAAAACCTGCCGATAACTACGATTTAGCAAGAGAATTTAAAAATCAGACAGACGGAAAAAAAGCAGACGGAGCAATTCTAAAAGACGGAAAAGCGATTGTAGTAATAGAGCTAAAATCGACCAAAACAAAGGATTTAAAAAGCATAACCGAACAAGCATTTAACTACAAGAATAATCAACCAGACTGCAAATATGTAATAACATCGAATTTTCAGAAACTACGGTTTTACATCGACTATGCCAACGAATACGAGGAATTTGATTTATTCAATCTGCAAAAACAGGAATTTGAATTACTCTATTTAATTTTGCACAAGGATAGTATTTTTTCGGATTTACCACTAAAACTAAAAAATGAAACCAAGTTTCACGAAAAATATATATCGGATAAACTTTATAAAGATTACTCGAATTACAAACACAAAATTTACAATAATCTTGTAAAAAACAATCCGCAATACGATAAACTAACACTATTTAAAAAATCGCAGAAATTTTTAGATAGATTGCTATTTGTGTTTTTTGCCGAAGATACAGGATTGGTTCCGCCCAATGCCATTTCTAAAATTATTGATCAGTGGCAAATGTTCAAAGACAATGATGAATACTTTACACTTTATAGTAGATTTGTTAAGTTTTTTGTGTATCTAGACAAAGGACACAAATACAAGACTTATGAACTACCTGCATACAATGGTGGGTTATTTGCACCTGACAAGATTCTTGACAATGTAGAAATTGACGATGAAATTTTAAAAGACGATGCTTTGTTGTTGTCTTCTTACGATTTCAACACCGATGTTGACGTAAATATTTTGGGGCATATTTTTGAGCATTCTCTCGGCGAGATTGAAGAAATAACAGCCGAATTATCGGCATCAAGGGGGCATACCCCCTTGGCTTTAAGCAAACGTAAAAAGGACGGTGTTTTTTACACACCCAAATACATTACCCAATACATTGTTGAAAATACCGTTGGTAAGCTCTGCACCGAAAAACGTGAGGAGTTAAACATTACGGAAATTGAGTTTGATGGCACTTACAAAGCCAAAACTGGCAAACTATCCTCCAAGGGCAAAAAACTATTTAAAACACTCGAAAACTATAAAAATTGGCTACTTACGTTAAAGATAATTGACCCTGCCTGTGGCTCTGGTGCGTTTTTGAACCAAGCACTTCTGTTTTTGATTGACGAACACAAGCAAATTGATGATATTATTGCCGAGCTTACGGGCGAAGCAATGCGACTGTTCGATACCGACAAAG
>CAZGWS010000021.1:0-22994 GCA_964528805.1 uncultured Lentimicrobiaceae bacterium
AGCAAAAGTATAAAACTAACCTGAATAATTTATAAATTTTGCTTAATGTGTATGTAAGATATGTGAATCTAAATATATTGCAATTTATTTCAAAGGCATATGTCAACACAGTAAATGTATTAATAGTCCCCCTTTTAGTAATCAACTACCGGAATACCAAAACAATATCTATACATTATTTAACCCATCCTTTGTCCATTCTTTTAATACGCTGATTTCTTCGCATTTGCATTCTAATTAAACCGTAGAAGATTACCAGCAATATTGGAAGTAAGAAGTTTATCCAGCTGATAAATAACTTTTTTGCATCGCTCATCTGTTTTATAGGTCGAGATGTTATTGTTTTAGTACGAAGGTCAATTAATCCGGTATCGTCAGATAACCAGTCGATTGAATTTACCATTAAGCTAACGTTATCAGGATTTAATCGTCGAGGTTGTCGGCCGGTACCATTTACAGCAAGGTCGCCACTACTAACAACAATTATTTTTGATTTGTGCGAGTTATAGCTTTTTTCTATTAGTGCAGCTACAATTTGTTCGCCGCTTCTAAAATCACTCAATGTCCATTTTTTTTGAACATCAAGGGTAACAGGTAGTGAAAGTAGTCCTGATTTTTTAGACGTCATTGCGAGTGGTATGAATTTTTCTGAAGTATCGCCTACAAATTTAATAGGACTTGGAAAACTCAGCATAATTTGTTCAAGACCTTTTGTTACCGGCATATCCGAAAAATTACTAATGGCTGGTAAAAACGGAAACTTTACAGGTGTTGTCATGTTAAACCTACCTGTGCGCTGACTAACATTAACGCTTCCGCAACTGGCATCTACAACAAAGGCAGTATCAACATAAATGCCTTGTTTAGCAAGCCAGTATTCGAGTCCGGTATTGTTTTTTTCACCTCTCAGAGTTTGCAAATTACCTACCATTCTGTTAAATGATACAAATAGGTTTCCTCCATTACTGATATAACTATTTAATACTTTAAATGCCTCTCTGCTAAATGGTTGTGTAGGTGATGAGATTACAAGCGTTTGATATTTGTTCATATCTATTACCGAATCAGACAGATGAACTTCTTTTACCTTATATAATACATCGAGGTTTGCTTTTACATCGCGGTAAGCCGACAGGGAAGGCTCCCCTTGTCCTTGAACAAATCCTATTTCGGGTTTATTTTTAACACTTAGCTTTTTGATTGCTGTTGTAACGTCGTACTCAATACTACCTTTGGGGTTAATAAACGGAATTACTTCTTTTTTATCGTTAAAAACAAAGACTGCTCCCATAAAAATTTTCTTCTGTTTTATTTCGTCCTTATCCCTTGCTTTAAAAAGTATGGGCTTAACACCGGCAGAAACAGCCTCTGCCTCTGTTTTGGAATCTTCGTTAGGGTTTACAAATTTAAATACCAGCTGCCCCTTTGAAAGGCTGCCGTATTCAACTAACAAATCCTTAAAGTTACGTTTAACTTTGGCAAGATCGGGAGGTAAATCCTTTGTAAAATATGCCGTAACAGTTATGGTTGAGTTAATATTGGCTAACAAATTTTTTGAAGTACTGCTGAGTGAATATTGTCCACCTTCCGACAAGTCGAGGCGCAGAAAATATTTTTCTGAAATAACTACAATAACGACAAAGGCAGCTATTAGAATTAATATACTGGTTATATACGATTTTTTATACATTTTTTTATAATTTTAAGTGCTGAAAATTTTAAGCCGTACGTCTTTTAATGAGTAAAGTCTCTGAAAATATTAGTGTTAGAAATGTAATCCCAACAAAGAATATTATATCTCGTGTATCGATAACACCTCTTATCATCGATTCAAAATGCGACGAAGTACTTAGATAGTCAAGTACGTATCCTGTAAAGCCAAACATATTTTTGCCAAGCATCTGAAATATTATTTGAAAAAATATTCCTATCAGCAATGCCAGTAAATAGCTAACAATTTGATTTTGCCCTATGCTGCTTGTAAAGATGCCAATTCCTATCATCATACTACTAAAAAGTACCAGAGCTAAATATCCCGAAAATATTTGTCCACCGTCAATATTACCAATTGTTGATAAAGTAAGTATATAAGGTATGGTTAATATCAGGGCAATTATTATCAGTATAAGAGATGCAAAAAACTTACCTGATATTATTTGCCAGTTGCTAATTGGCTTTGTAAGAAGTAGTTCCATAGTTCCCATTCTGTTTTCCTCAGAGATGAGACGCATTGTAAGTGCCGGGATAAAGAAAAAGAGAGTCCAGTATGCTATGCTGAAAAATGGCATGAGTGTTGCTTGCTTAATAAAGAAGATATCGTTACCATAAATCCATGTAAAGAAGCCGCTAAAGCCGAGAAATAGAATTAGAAGAATGTATGCCATAAGTGAGTCGAAGTATGCTTGCAACTCTCGTTTTGCGATGATAATTATTTTATTCATGTCTATAATTTTTATGGTAGATTTATTAATTTGTTGTAAGTTCTTTAAATATATCTTCGAGTTTTGTCTCTTCGGGGATTAGCTCAGTAATTACGAAGCTATTGCTAACACACATGTTAAACACCTGTGTAGCAACATCATGATTTGGTTTGCAATCGATTACAAACCTGTTAGAGTCTGCGTCAACAATATCAACAACATCAGCACCTTCCAAGTTATTTAAATTTTCGTAGATTGTATTTACGTCGCCACCTTCAATTTTTACACGCAGCACATTTTTACTCCGGGCTTGCTTACGCAGATCTGCGGTGGTGCCGTCGGCAACAATTTTGCCTTTGTTGATAATGAGTATCCTGTCGCAGGTAGCTTCAACTTCGGCAAGGATGTGTGAACTGAGGATAACAGTTTTTTCGCGACCAATTTTACGGATTAGGTCACGTATTTCAACAATTTGGTTTGGGTCGAGACCGGTGGTAGGTTCGTCGAGGATAAGAACTTCGGGTTTATGAATTAATGCTTGAGCCAGTCCCACACGTTGTTTATATCCTTTCGAAAGTTCGCTGATTTTTTTGTGTTTCTCAGCTTCAAGTCCGCAAGTGTCAATTACTTGCAACAAGCTGTCTTCCATGTTATTTCTCTTAATCCCCTGTAGTTCTCCCACAAATTTGAGGTAGTCAATTACAGGCATTTCTTCATATAGGGGATTACTTTCGGGCAGATATCCAATATTTTTTGTGATTTCTTCCGGATTTTGTTTGATTGAATTTTTCCCTACATGAATATCACCACTATCAGGAGTTAAGAAAGTAGTTATCGCCTTCATTGTAGTGGTTTTACCGGCACCGTTGGGTCCTAAGAATCCGAGTACTTCACCGGTGTTAACTGTAAAAGAAATATTGTCAACAGCTACTTGCGAACCGTATTTCATTACCAGATTTTTAATAATAATATCCATAATTAAAATTTTAACATTAATATTTTTAAGTGTTTAGTGCTAAAATTACTTCTCCGAGAAATATTTTGGATTCATTGGCAAAGCTGTATTTTATTGCATCGCAAGCACCATGTAAATAAAGTAAGCCACAGTCGAATGTATTCAAGATGTTTCTCGTAAATATCGATAAACGCTAAACAGCTTTTCTAAATTGATATGCAAAGTAATTGAAAATATTGAGAATATTGAAAGCGCAAAAACCAACTTTAACAATTATTAACAAATACAATACGGGTGTTTGGATAAGGTTTCTAAGCTGCAATATGTTCAGATAGAGGCAACTGTTATTAGTTGATTATCATAAATTCTCAATAATTATCTCCATCTAAGTGTAGTTTGCAACTACACTTTCGTATCATGTTAACTCTACAACTACACTTTCATATTATTTTAGTCTATCACAGTAAATCCCCCCGCCGGGTTTTCACCAACCCGCCGGGTCGAAAACAATGTTAATTCAGATGTAGTTGCAACCCACACACAGCAGGTGGGGTAGGGGATTATTTGCGATATATATGCACTACTTTTTTTGTTTCAAAAAATGGCTCGCTGAAAAAAGACGGGATATTGTAAATATTCGTCTTAAACCGTTTAATCTCACTTATCTCTTTTTGCACATTGCCTCCTTTTAAATATAGTATGCCATTGCTGATGCTGTTAAACGAATTACTATGGAATTTGTATGATGTCCACTTTAAGAAATCGGGTAATGATGCAACAGCTCTGCTAATTATAAAATCGAAAGTACGGTGAACTTGTTCCATTCTGAGCTGCTCAGCTTCTACATTTTCAAGACCGAGACTTTGTGTTACTTCGTTAACAACTTTAATTTTTTTACCGATGGAGTCAACCAAAAAGAAGCTAACTTTAGGAAACATAATAGCAAGAGGAATACCCGGGAATCCACCACCTGTACCGGCATCCATAACTTCAGTAAAGTTTTTAAACTGAACAACTTCAGCTATTGCAAGTGAGTGAAGCACATGATGCAGATAAAAATTATCCATATCTTTTCGCGATATTACATTTATCTTTCGATTCCAGTTGGTGTAGAGAGCACCAAGTTGTATAAACTGCTGCTTTTGCAGATTGGATAGGTTTGGGAAATAATTGAAGATTAACTCCTGATTCATTTTAGCGTTGATATTAAAACTGTAAAAATAGAAAAATATGCGTTGTTCAGTATTTCTTGTTTGGAGGATGGTTGTGGGTAGGTGCGGCACGGATTGCAATGGTAGCTTGTTGAGATGAATGTTGATGCTTTTGTTGGCAGAAGTAGGCTGACGAAGGAAGCCCACTTGCTGCTTACAAAAACACAACATTTATGAGACAACTACAAATGTAAAGCCGGGTTTGCCGCCATAAAAATACAAAATAGAATTCTGTAAAATAATTTTAAAAGTCTGATTGCGGCTTTGTATATTAAAAATAAGTGCATACTATTAATAACAATGTTTTGTGTAAAAAAACGTTACAATTGTGTTTAAGCAGATTGTTAACCAATTACTTTTGGGCAATAATAAAGGAAATTATTTTGAGGAATGGGATTAAATTATACGTAAAATTTATACTTACTGCGGTGGTGTTAATGGTGGTGTATAGTTTGTCGGCACAAAGAAAAATGACGACTTTGCAGTACATTAACAAATATAGGAGTACTGCTATAAAAAAGCAAAAACGGTATAATATTCCGGCATCAATTACACTTGCACAAGGTATTCTTGAATCGGGTAGTGGTAACAGCAGCCTGGCTCGGAAGGCTAACAATCATTTTGGGATTAAGTGCCACAAGGATTGGGATGGGAAGAAATATTATTTTGATGATGACAAAAAACATGAGTGCTTTCGCAAGTACAAAAATGCAGATGAGTCGTATCGCGACCATTCAAAATTTCTTACTCAAAAGGGCAGGTATTCGTTTTTGTTTGATTATAGTACAACCGACTACAAAAAGTGGGCTTATGGTTTGAAAAAAGCAGGTTATGCTACCAACCCGAAATATCCGCAGCTACTGATTAAAATTATCGAAAAGTACAATCTTGATAAATTAGACAGACACAATAAAAGTGGCAGGCATAAAGCGAGTTTCGGTAAAAAGTCAACTTACACACCGTTGTCGGTTGTTGGTTTCAGACCGGTAGGTACGTCGCCATCGGGAAGAGAAATATTCAAAAACAATGGCAAAAAACTTATTATTGTTAAAAAGGGAGATACTTTTAATGCTCTTGCCAACGAGTTTGAGATTTACAACTGGCAGTTTAAAAGTTATAATGAGATAGAGAAAAAGCATGTACTAAAACCTGGTGAAATTATTTATATAGAAAAGAAAAGGCGAAATGCGGATAAAAGATACAAGTACCACGTTGTTGTTGCCGGCGAAACAATGCATGACATTGCGCAGTTGTATGGCGTTAGATTGAAACGCTTGTATAATATAAACAATTTACCCGATGGCGTACAGGTTGAAGTGGGTAAGAGAGTTATGCTGAGATAGCGGGTTGAAAGTTACAATAGTTTTGTACACATACTTCGCCATGATATGCATTTACGATAATAGAAGCTAACTGCTAATTGCCGATGGTAAAAAACATTTTTGAAACAATTATTTGTTTATTTCAAAAAATAACTATTTTTGCAGTCCCTTAATTATTTATCAATTTAAAAAAAGAAAGAAGGTATAATATGATCATCATTCCGGTAAAAGAAGGTGAGAATATCGACAGAGCTCTGAAGAGATTCAAACGTAAATTTGAGAAAACCGGCGCAATGAGAGAATTGCGTGCTCGTCAAAAATTTGACAAGCCATCCGTGGTTAACAGAGAGCAACGGCTTAAAGCTATTTACATTCAAAAGCTTCGTCAAGCTGAGATGGGCTAAATAGCCCACAAAGGGAAATTATTTAGAAGAAATTTTGTTTATAAAATATTTAATAGTATTTTTGAAACAGAGTTTCTTCTTTTTTTTGTGCCTATGTTAATAGATAATTTTATCAATTATATCGCCAACGAAAAAAGATATTCGTCTAACACATTAGTTGCTTATAAAAAAGATTTACTATTGTTTAGCGAGTTCTTAGTTAGTGAATTTGAAATTAGCAACCCGGAGGATGCTACTCAGGAAATGATAAGATCATGGATGGTAACTATGATCAATAATGGTATGTTAGGCACATCTATAAACCGAAAAATTAGTAGCCTGAGTTCCTACTACACATATTTAGTAATGATGCAAGTAGTTAGTAAAAATCCCACAAAGCAAATTGCATCTGTAAAAACACCATCGCACTTACCTTTATATTTTGATAAAGATCAATTAGTTGATTATCTGAACACCGGTACTGATACAAATACTTTTGTTAAATTACGCAATAAGCTTGTTATAGAAATACTGTACACAACAGGCATTAGAAGCAGCGAACTACTTGCGCTTAAAATTAGTGATATTGACATAGGTAATAATTCAATTAAAGTTTTAGGAAAACGAAATAAGCAGCGGATAATACCGTTATCAAATAAACAAGTAAGCAGTATAACAAATTATATACAAGAAATGAAAAAACAATTTGGTTACATTAACAACTACCTGATTGTTACCAATAAAGGAGTGCGAGCTTATCCCAAGTTGATTTATCGTATTGTTAACAAGGAGTTGTCATCACTATCCGGTGAAGTAAAAAGTCCGCATGTGTTACGACATTCATTTGCAACTCACATGTTAAACAACGGAGCCGATTTAAACATAATAAAGGAGATACTCGGACACACAAATCTTACAGCAACACAAATTTACACACACAATTCAATTAAGCAATTAATAAAAGTATATATGCAAGCCCACCCAAGGGCAAAACTAAACACAGGAGGTTAAATATGAAAGTAAACATTAACTCGGTAAATTTTAAAGCCGACAGCAAATTAGAGCAGTTCATTGAGAAAAAAGTTGGTAAGGTTTCGGGGTATTTTGAGGGGGTTATAGGCTCAGAAATTACTCTTAAGGTAGATAAAGCAGAAACCAAGGATAACAAAGTAGCTGAAATAAGGGTTCAAATACCCGGTTATGATTTATTTGCAAAAAAACAAAGTAGCACTTTTGAGGAAGCTACAGATATGGTTGTCAGTGCATTAAAGAAGCAATTAGAGAAGCATAAAGCCAAGCTGAAAAAATAATAAAGTTTTTTTAATATTTCTTTGGTTATTAAACCTAAAGTATATATTTTTGCAGACCTTTTAAAACAGGGGTCTGCTTTTTTTATGCAGACATGCGTTCTCAGTATGTTGATTTTATATATGTCTTTTAAGCAAGACAATTTTATTAACATTTGAAGATGTTATGCCAGCATAGCTCAGTTGGTCAGAGCAGCTGATTTGTAATCAGCAGGCCGTGGGTTCGAATCCCTCTGCTGGCTCGTTCATTAAAAATATTGATTACCCGGGGAGATACCGAAGCGGTCAAACGGGGCAGACTGTAAATCTGTTGGCTCAGCCTTCGGAGGTTCGAATCCTCCTCTCCCCACAAAATATGTAAAAAGTATTAAATTGAAAGTAAAATGTTCATTTCAAACTTTCAACTTAATACTTAAAAAGCGGGAGTAGCTCATTTGGTAGAGCGATAGCCTTCCAAGCTATAGGTGGCCGGTTCGAGCCCGGTTTCCCGCTCGCTGTTTTAGCCGGGGTAGCTCAGGGGTAGAGCGCTTCCTTGGTAAGGAAGAGGTCACGAGTTCAATTCTCGTCCTTGGCTCTTAAATTTTGAATGATAATAAATAATAATAATAATAAGAATAACTTTTAATTTTAAATAAATTTTAGATATGGCTAAAGAAAAATTCGACCGTTCCAAACCACACGTGAACATTGGAACTATTGGACATGTTGACCACGGAAAAACTACTTTGACTGCTGCAATCACGCTTTCATTACAAGGGGACGGTTTGGCAGAATTTGCGTCTTTTGAATCCATCGACAATGCTCCTGAAGAAAAAGAAAGAGGTATTACTATTAATACTGCTCACGTTGAGTACTCAACGGCTAATCGCCACTATGCTCACGTTGACTGTCCCGGCCATGCTGACTATGTTAAAAACATGGTTACAGGTGCTGCTCAAATGGACGGTGCTATTCTTGTTGTTGCCGCTACCGATGGTCCTATGCCACAAACACGCGAGCATATATTGTTAGCACGTCAGGTTGGCGTACCTCGCCTTGTTGTATTTATGAACAAGGTTGATATGGTTGACGATGAAGAATTACTCGAACTTGTTGATATGGAAATTAGAGAGTTACTTAGTTTCTATAAATTTGATGGTGATAACACCCCTATTATTCAAGGTTCAGCTCTTGGTGCTCTTAATAAAGAACCAAAATGGGTTGAAAAAGTACAGGAACTTATGGTTGCTTGTGATGAGTGGATTCCATTACCAACACGTGATCAGGATAAACCATTCCTAATGCCTGTTGAAGATGTATTCTCAATTACTGGTCGTGGTACTGTTGCCACAGGTAGAATTGAAACTGGTATAATCCACACAGGAGACCATGTTGACATTATTGGTATGGGTGCCGAAAAATTAAAATCAGTTGTTACCGGTGTTGAAATGTTTCGTAAAATTCTTGACCAAGGTCAGGCTGGTGATAATGCCGGTTTACTTCTTAGAGGTATTGAAAAAACAGCTATCTCAAGAGGGATGGTTATAGCCAAACCCGGTACTGTTACACCTCACAAACATTTTAAAGCTGAGGTTTATATTCTTAAAAAAGAAGAAGGTGGACGTCATACTCCATTTCATAATAAATATCGTCCACAGTTCTATTTCAGAACTACCGACGTTACAGGAGAGATTTTCTTACCTGATGGCATTGAGATGGTAATGCCCGGTGATAACCTTACTGTTGAAGTAAAACTTATTGCCGAAATCGCAATGAACAAAGGTTTACGTTTTGCTATTCGCGAAGGTGGACGTACGGTTGGTGCCGGTCAGGTTACCGAAATTATTAATGATTAATTAACATGATTATCATATTCTAAAGGTCTCAGCAATTGTTGATAACCTTTAGAATATATTTTCAAAAAACGGGTGTAGCTCAATTGGTAGAGTGGCGGTCTCCAAAACCGTAGGTTGTGGGTTCGACTCCTACCTCCCGTGCAAAAAATATTAGCGTTATGGCAAAACTAGGATTATTTAATTACTTTAAAGTAAGTTATGACGAATGGATGCATAAAGTATCCTGGCCAACATGGAGTGAGCTGGAGAACAGTTCTGTTGTAGTAGCCGTCGCTTCCCTTATAATCGCATTGATCGTTTATTTGATGGATATTACATTTTCAAGTGTACTTGAAAGTTTTTACGGATTATTTTAATCTGTTAAACAAAGAATTGTTCTACAATAAATATAATTATTAACTGTTTTATCTAATCACAACTAAACCTGTATAATGAGCGAACAATCAGGAAAGAAATGGTACGTTGTTAGAGCGATCAGTGGGAAAGAAAAAAAGGTAAAAGCTTATCTTGAAAGTGAAATAAATCGTCTTAAATTGGATGATTATATTTCTCAAATTCTTATTCCCACCGAGAAGGTCTTTCAAATCCGTAAAGGGAAAAAAATAAGTAAGGAACGAAATTACTTTCCCGGATATGTCCTGATTGAAGCCGAATTAATCGGTGAAATTCCGCATATTATTAGAAATGTGCCTGATGTTCTTAACTTTTTAGGTACAAAAGGTACACCCGAACCCATACGTGAGGCGGAAGTTAAACGGATTCTTGGAAAAGTTGACGAACTCGCTGAATCGGGTGAGGAAGTAAATATTCCATATATTGTTGGCGAAATGGTTACCGTAACAGATGGCCCTTTCAATAGCTTTAGTGGAGTAATCGAAGAGATTAACCATGAGAAGAAAAAACTCAAAGTAATGGTGAAAATCTTCGGGCGAAAAACACCGCTTGAATTAGGGTTTATGCAAGTGGAAAAAGAATAGTTAAAACGAAAATTAATTTTAAACTGTTGTTTAAAATGGCAAAAGAAATTAGTGGATTAATAAAATTACAAATTAAAGGAGGAGCTGCTAACCCATCGCCTCCCGTAGGACCTGCTTTGGGTGCTAAAGGTGTAAACATAATGGAGTTCTGTAAGCAGTTTAATGGTCGTACTCAGGATCAAGCCGGTAAGGTTATTCCTGTTATCATTACTGTTTTTAAAGACAAATCTTTTGAGTTTATCATCAAAATGCCCCCCGTTGCTGTTCAGATTCTGGAGATGGTTAACTTGAAAAAGGGATCCCCCGAACCTAACCGCAACAAAGTAGCTACCATTACCTGGAAACAGATTAAAAGTATAGCCGAAGGCAAAATGAAAGACTTAAATGCTTTTACTGTTGAGTCGGCAATGCGTATGGTAGCCGGAACGGCACGTAGTATGGGAGTGAAGGTTAAAGGTAGTTTTCCTTCCGAAATTTAGTTAGCAAATAGTTAACAGGAGAAGAAAATGGCAAAATTGACAAAAAAACACAAAGAAGCGTTAGCCAAGTTCGAAAGCATTAAAGAGTACTCCTTGAAAGATGCAGTGGATATAGTTAAGAAAATTTCTTATACTAAATTCGACGCATCTGTTGACATAAGTGTGCGTTTAAACGTTGACCCCAGAAAAGCTAACCAAATGGTTAGAGGTTCTGTTACCTTGCCTCACGGCACCGGTAAAGATAAAAGAGTCCTTGTTTTATGTACACCTGATAAAGAGGAAGAAGCTAAAGCTGCGGGAGCTGATTACGTTGGATTAGATGACTATGTTAAGAAGATTAAAGATGGTTGGACTGACATAGATGTTGTAATTACTATGCCAAGTGTTATGGCTAAGGTAGGTGCACTGGGTAGGATATTGGGTCCGCGAGGACTTATGCCTAACCCAAAAACAGGTACCGTTACCATGGATGTTGGCAAGGCAGTTAGTGCTGCTAAAGCAGGTAAAATTGACTTTAAAGTTGATAAGTTTGGAATAATTCATGCCGGTGTGGGCAAAATAAGTTTTGATAATAAACAACTATTTGAAAATACCAGCGTGCTAATTCAAACTATCAATAAGTTAAGACCCTCTGCTACTAAAGGTAAATATGTTGAAAGTATTAGCCTTAGCAGTACCATGAGCCCCGGAGTAAAAGTTGATGAAAAATCGGTTGTTGCTGACAGCTAAAAGAACTATTACTTATGAGAAAAGAAGAGAAAAAAGTACTCATAGATTCTTTGACAGAAATGTTAAAGGATAATAATAATTTCTATATAACAGATATCACCGCTTTAAACGCTGAAGATACAAGCGATTTGAGAAGGTTGGGTTTCAAAAATGGAATCAAAATGGTGATGGTTAAAAATACCCTTCTAAAGAAGGCTATGGAAAACGTTGATAGAGATTATAGTGAGCTATTCGCAACACTTATTGGAAATTCTACAATTATGTTTAGCGAAGCCGGTAACGCTCCTGCTAAAATGATTAAAGAATTCAGGAAGAAAACTAAAAAAGATAAACCAATTGTTAAAAGTGCTTTTATTGAAGAAGCTACTTATATTGGTGATGATCAACTTGACTTTCTGGTTTCCATTAAATCAAAAGATGAACTCATCGCTGACATTGTTGCTCTATTGCAATCACCTGTCAAAAATGTTGTTTCTGCACTACAATCCGGTGGTGGAATACTTACCGGAATTCTGAAAACACTATCTGAAAAAGAAGGATAGAATACAAATTGATAAGTAAAAAAAGTTATTAACATAATTAAAATTTATAAAAATGGCAGATTTGAAAGCATTTGCAGAGCAATTAGTAAACTTAACAGTTAAAGAAGTTAACGAATTAGCTGACATACTAAAAGACGAATATGGTATCGAACCCGCAGCAGCAGCTGTTGCGGTAGCAGGACCGGCAACCGGTGGCGAAGAAGAAGTAGAAGAACAAACAGCGTTTGATGTTATTCTTGTTTCCCCCGGTCAGTCTAAATTGGCAGTCGTTAAACTCGTTAAAGGACTTACAAGTCTCGGACTTAAAGAGGCTAAAGAATTAGTTGACTCTCATCCAAAAGCAATTAAAGAAGGCGTTACTAAAGATGAAGCCGAAGCTTTAAAAGCTCAACTTGAAGAAGCTGGTGCTGAAGTTGAAGTGAAATAACACCTATTACAATTTTTTATGGCAAACCTCTACCTCTTACCGGGGTAGAGGTTTGCCTATATGTTCCTTTACATCATTATTTTATACACTTGGTTGATAATCAACCTACTGTTAAAACTAAAAACTTATAAGTCTTGGCTGAAATTAAAACCGGAAGAGTTAGCTTCGCCTCCACGAAGCACCTATTAGTTTATCCTGATTTCCTTGATGTTCAGTTGAAATCATTTCAGGACTTTTTCCAATTAGAGACAAACCCCGAAAATCGTAAGAACGAGGGCCTGTTTAGGGTATTTGCTGAAAATTTCCCCATTACAGATGCTCGAAACAATTTTGTTCTCGAATTTTTGGACTATTTTGTCGATCCTCCTCGTTACTCCATGGAGGAAACAATAGAACGTGGTCTTACGTACAGCGTGCCACTTAAGGCAAAACTGAAACTTTATTGTACCGACCCCGATCATGAAGATTTTGAAACTATCGTCCAAGATGTATATCTCGGTATGATCCCGTACATGACACCAAAGGGTACATTTATTGTACATGGTGCCGAACGTGTTGTCGTTTCTCAATTGCACCGTTCACCCGGAGTCTTTTTTGGGCAACACCGCCATGCTAATGGCACTCAGCTCTACTCAGCACGTATTATCCCTTTTAAAGGTTCATGGATGGAGTTCTCTACTGATATTAATAATATCATGTATGCCTACATCGATAGAAAGAAAAAAATGCCCGTTACAACATTGTTGCGAGCTATTGGCTACGAAACAGACAGAGATATCCTTGAGATATTTAATCTTGCCGAATCTGTTAAAGTTAGTAAAGCCGGTCTTAAACGTGTGCTTGGTCGTAAACTTGCAGCAAGAGTTGTACGCTCATGGTTTGAAGATTTCGTTGATGAAGATACCGGTGAGGTTGTTACCATTGAACGAAATGACGTTATTATAGAACGCGAAACTACTATCGAAACCGAACATATCGCTAAAATTGTTGACTCAGGCGTTAAAACAGTCCTGCTTCATCGTGATGACCAGTCGCTCGCCGATTATTCAATTATTTTTAATAGTCTGCAAAAAGATACAACAAACTCCGGAAAAGAAGCTGTTGAATATATCTATTTCCAGCTTCGTAATGCCCTGCCTCCCGATGAGGAAACTGCAAGAGGCATTTTCGAAAAGCTGTTCTTCTCAGATAAAAGATATGACCTTGGTGAAGTTGGACGCTTTAGAATAAACAAAAAACTTAATATTAATACATCCTACGATACAAAAGTACTTACAAAAGAAGATATTATTCTTATTATTAAATATCTGATAAAACTTGTAAATAATAAAACTATCGTTGATGATATCGACCATCTGAGTAACCGTAGGGTTCGTACCGTTGGTGAGCAACTGTCAAATCAGTTTGGCGTTGGGCTTGCACGTATGGCTCGTACTATCCGCGATAGAATGAATGTTAGAGATAATGAGGTGTTCACTCCAACTGACCTGATTAATGCAAAAACATTATCATCGGTTATTAACTCATTTTTCGGAACAAATCCTCTATCGCAATTTATGGATCAAACTAACCCATTGAGCGAACTTACCCATAAAAGGCGTATTTCGGCACTGGGACCGGGTGGATTGTCGCGCGAAAGAGCAGGATTTGAAGTTCGTGATGTTCATTATACTCATTATGGGAGACTTTGTACTATTGAAACCCCTGAGGGACCGAACATTGGACTAATCTCGTCTTTATGTGTTTATGCTAAAATAAATAATCTTGGCTTTATCGAAACTCCTTATCGTAAAGTTGAAGTAGGTAAAATCGACTACGACCATAAACCAATATATCTTAGTGCCGAAGAGGAAGAAAATAAAATTATCGCTCAGGCAAATACCGTGGTTGACGATAATGGTACTTTTATAAAACAAAAAGTTAAAGTTCGCTATCAGGCTGATTACCCAATTACACCTCGCGAAGAAGTTGACTTAATTGATATAGCCCCTAACCAAATAGCATCAATAGCAGCATCGTTAATTCCATTTTTGGAACATGACGACGCTAACCGTGCCTTAATGGGCTCTAACATGATGCGTCAGGCTGTTCCTCTGCTTAATGCCGAAGCTCCGCTTGTGGGGACAGGTATAGAAAGTTATGTGGCAAAAGATTCTCGCGTGCTTATTACCTCCGAAGGTGATGGCGTTGTTGAGTATGTTGATGCTGATAATATTACAATTAAATATAATCGCGATGATCTGGCGAAACTTGTCAGCTTCGTTGAAGATCGTAAAACATATACACTCACAAAATTCCAACGTACTAACCAAAATACTTCTATTAACTTGCGCCCAATTGTGCGTAAAGGTGAAAAAGTTGTCGAAGGTCAGGTGCTTTGTGAAGGTTATGGTACTCAAAATGGCGAGCTTGCCCTCGGACGAAACCTAATGGTTGCTTTTATGCCATGGAAAGGTTATAACTATGAGGATGCAATTGTTATCTCTGAAAAAGTGGTCAAAGAAGATCTGTTTACTTCCGTGCATATTGAAGAATTTTCGCTTGAAGTTCGTGATACCAAAAGAGGCGTTGAGGAACTTACAAACGATATCCCAAATGTTAGCTCTGAAGCTACCAAAGACCTAAACGAAAATGGTCTTGTACGTGTGGGCGCCGATGTAACTGAAGGCAATATCCTAATTGGTAAAATTACCCCAAAAGGCGAAAGCGATCCTACTCCTGAAGAGAAACTGCTGCGAGCTATATTTGGCGATAAAGCCGGTGATGTTAAAAATGCATCCCTAAAAGCACCCCCATCAATGAAAGGTGTGGTTGTAAGCAACAACCTTTTTAAAAGAGCTCTCAAAGATAAACACGCTAAAGCTATTGAAAAAGATATTCTCGAATCTCTTGAAAAAGAATATAACATACTGTTCGCTGAGCTAAAGGCTAAACTAATCGAAAAATTGTCGGTTCTTGTTAGCAACCGTTCTTCCCAAGGTGTTAAAAATAACTTTGGCGATACCGTTGTTGCTCCAAAAACTAAGTTTACCCAAAAGGTGCTGTCAAATATTGATTATATTAATGTTAACACTGATAAATGGATTGCTGACAAAGCAAAAAATAACCTTGTAAAGACTCTTATTAATAATTATAATATTAAATATAAAGAGTTATTGGGAGTTTATAACCGTAAGAAATTTGTTGCTGCCGTTGGTGATGAATTGCCAAATGGTATTGTGCAAATGGCTAAAGTTTATGTGGCTAAGAAGCGTAAACTAAAAGTTGGTGATAAAATGGCAGGTCGCCATGGTAATAAAGGTATTGTTGCTCGTATCGTTCGCGAAGAAGATATGCCATTTTTAGAAGATGGTACTCCTGTTGATATCGTGCTTAACCCGTTGGGTGTGCCTTCAAGGATGAATCTGGGGCAAATTTACGAAACCGTACTCGGATGGGCAGGTAAAAAATTAGGACTTAACTTCGCAACACCAATTTTTGACGGTGCGTCCGTAGATGAAATAAATGAATACTTGAACCAAGCCGGGTTACCACAAAATGGTAGTACTTATCTTTATGATGGTGGTACAGGCGTACGTTTCGATCAGCCTGCAACGGTAGGGTACATCTACATGCTTAAACTTCATCACATGGTTGATGATAAAATGCATGCTCGTTCAATTGGTCCTTATTCGTTAATCACCCAGCAACCTCTAGGTGGTAAAGCCCAGTTTGGTGGTCAACGCTTTGGAGAAATGGAAGTGTGGGCTCTTGAAGCCTTTGGTGCCTCAAACATACTTCAGGAAATCCTTACCATCAAGTCAGACGACGTGGCAGGCAGGGCAAAAGCCTACGAAGCTATCGTTAAAGGTGAGGCAATGCCTATACCAAATATACCTGAATCGTTTAACGTACTGGTACACGAGCTTCGCGGATTATGTCTTGAACTTAGGTTCGACTAAATGTTTTCTTTTTTTATTGATAATATTAAATAAAAATATATGGCTTTCAGAATAGACAGCAAAATACCAAGTAAATTTGAAAAAATTACAATCAGCCTTGCTTCGCCCGAGTCGATACTCGACCGCTCGCATGGTGAAGTATTGAAACCGGAAACAATAAATTACCGTACTTATAAACCTGAGCGCGATGGCTTATTTTGTGAACGTATTTTCGGACCTATAAAAGATTATGAGTGTCATTGTGGTAAATATAAAAGAATAAGGTACAAAGGAATTGTATGCGACAGATGTGGAGTAGAGGTTACCGAGAAAAAGGTGCGCCGCGAACGTATGGGACATATTCAACTCGTTGTTCCTGTGGTTCATATATGGTTCTTCAGGTCGCTGCCAAATAAAATTGGCGCAATGCTCGGACTTCAAACCAAAAAACTGGAGATGATTATTTATTATGAGCGTTATGCTGTAATAAATCCGGGAATAAAAGCTGCCGATGGTATTAATTATCTCGACTTCCTTACCGAAGAAGAGTATTTTGATATTATGGATGCTCTGCCTCCTGAAAATCAATATCTCGATGATGACGACCCTGATAAATTTATCGCTAAAATGGGTGCAGAGGCTGTACACGATTTATTGCAACGCCTCGACCTTGATAAAAATTCTTACGAACTGCGACATAAAGCTAATACCGAGACATCACAACAGCGTAAAGCGGAAGCATTAAAAAGATTGCAAGTATTTGAGGCCTTTAGGGATGCACGCAAAAGAGCTGAAAACAAACCCGAATGGATGATAGTGAAAATTGTTCCTGTCATACCTCCCGAGTTGCGCCCCCTTGTTCCTCTCGATGGTGGCAGATTTGCTACATCCGACCTTAACGATTTGTACCGTAGGGTGATTATTAGAAATAATCGCCTAAAACGACTTATTGAAATAAAAGCTCCCGATGTTATTATGCGTAATGAAAAACGTATGCTCCAGGAAGCTGTTGACTCATTATTCGATAATTCAAGAAAATCAAGTGCCGTAAAAACTGATTCTAACCGCCCACTTAAATCGCTCAGCGATAGCCTTAAAGGTAAAAGAGGTCGATTCCGTCAGAACCTACTTGGTAAACGTGTTGACTATTCAGGTCGTTCGGTTATCGTAGTGGGTCCTAATCTTAAACTTAATGAATGTGGTCTTCCAAAAGGGATGGCTGCCGAGCTGTTTAAACCATTTATTATCCGTAAACTTCTTGAACGCGGTATTGTAAAAACTGTTAAATCGGCTAAGAAGATTGTAGAGCGTAAGGATCCTGTAGTTTGGGATATCCTTGAAAATATCCTTAAAGGACACCCAATATTGCTAAACCGTGCCCCTACACTTCACAGATTAGGGATTCAGGCATTCCAGCCAAAATTAATTGAGGGTAAGGCTATGCAACTCCACCCTTTGGTGTGTACAGCTTTTAACGCCGACTTTGATGGCGACCAGATGGCAGTTCACCTGCCTTTGGGTAATGCAGCCGTGCTGGAAGCTCAAATTCTAATGCTTGCATCACATAACATACTTAACCCTGCCAATGGCGCACCAATTACAGTGCCTTCGCAAGATATGGTGCTGGGACTGTATTATATCACCAAGCTTAGAAAAAGTACAAAAGAACATCCTGTTAAAGGTGAGGGAATGAAGTTTTATTCACCCGAAGAAGTTGGCATCGCTTATCGCGAGAAAGTAGCAGATATTCATGCAAAAATTTATGTGAAAGTTGATATTAAAGAAGATGGTAAGTTTGTTAATAAACTGGTAGAGACTACAGTAGGAAGAGTTATGTTTAACCAATTTGTGCCTAAAGAATATGGGTATATAAATGAATTGTTAACAAAAAAAGCCCTTCGTGATATCATTAGCGAGGTGCTTAAAGCTACAAGTACTGATGTTACTGCCGATTTTCTTGATAATATAAAAAATCTTGGCTTTGATATGGCATTTAAAGGTGGTCTGTCATTTAACCTTGGTAATGTAAATATACCTGATGTTAAAGCTGAACTTATTGCTAATGCTAACACCGAAGTTGATGAAGTTGTTGGCAACTACAACATGGGCTTCATTACTAACAACGAACGTTACAACCAGATTATTGATATCTGGACACATGCTAACTCGCGTCTGACAAATACACTTATGAAAGAACTTGCAGCAGATGATCAGGGGTTTAATCCTGTTTATATGATGCTTGACTCCGGTGCTCGCGGGTCAAAAGAGCAAATTCGTCAGCTGTCAGGTATGAGAGGATTGATGGCAAAACCTCAAAAATCAGCTGCCAAAGGTGGTGAGATTATCGAAAATCCTATTCTGTCTAACTTTAAAGAAGGTCTTTCGGTTCTTGAGTATTTTATCTCTTCTCACGGTGCTCGTAAGGGTCTTGCCGATACTGCCCTTAAAACGGCAGATGCCGGTTACCTTACACGACGCCTTGTTGACGTTGCCCAGGATGTTGTTATTAATGAAGCAGATTGTGGTACATTAAGAGGTCTCTCCATTAAAGCATTTAAGAAAAATGAAGAAGTTGTTGAAACTCTATACGACAGAATTTTAGGCAGGGTTACACTTCACGATATTTACCATCCTGTTACAAATGAGATTATCATAGAAGCAGGTAAAGAAATTAATGAAGAAATCGGCAAGGCTATCGAAGATGCTAACATAGAGAGTGTTGAGATACGCTCGGTACTAACGTGCGAGTCAAAACGCGGTGTTTGTGCTCTTTGTTACGGACGTAATCTGGCATCACGGCAACTGGTTCAAAAAGGTGAAGCTGTTGGCGTTGTTGCTGCACAGTCGATTGGAGAGCCGGGTACTCAGCTTACTCTGCGTACTTTCCATCAGGGTGGTACTGCTTCAAACATCGCAGCAACATCTAAAATCGAAATGGCTTTCGACGGCATCCTCGAAATTGAGGAACTTCGCTGTATTGATTATAAAAATAAAGAAGGAAAAAAATACCAAATTGTTATCGGCCGTTCTGCTGAAATGAAATTACTTGATCCGGAAACGGGTGTCGTTCTTTCGTCAGGAAATATTCCTTATGCGGCAAATCTTTATGTTAAAAATGGTGCTAAGGTTAAAAAAGGCGATGTTATTTCCGATTGGGATCCATACAATGCTGTAATACTATCGGAAGTAGCCGGTAATATATCTTTCGAAAATATTATCGAAGGCGTTACATACAGAGTTGAGTCGGACGAACAAACAGGATATTTTGAAAAAGTGATTGTCGATTCGCGAGTTAAAAATCAGAATCCTACTATTAAGATACTTGCAAAAGACGGTACACCTCTGAGTACTTACGATATTCCCGTTAACTCTCACATACTTGTTGAAGAGGGGAAGAGTATTAAAGCCGGAGATGTGCTGGTTAAAATACCGCGTGCTTTTGGTAAATCTGGTGATATAACAGGTGGCCTGCCTCGTGTAACCGAATTATTCGAAGCTCGTAATCCTTCTGATCCTGCCGTAGTAAGCGAGATTGATGGTGTGGTGAGTTTCGGACCTAAACTTAAACGCGGTAACCGTGAGGTGATTATAACTTCTAAAACGGGAGAAGAAAAGAAATATCTTATCTCTACTTCAAAACAGATATTAGCACAGAAAAATGACTTCGTGAAGGCAGGTACTTCCCTGTCTGATGGTGTTATGACGCCGGCAGATATCCTCGCTATTAAAGGTCCTGTTAAAGTTCAGGAATATATTGTGAATGAAGTTCAAGAAGTATATCGTCTGCAAGGTGTTAAAATTAACGATAAACACTTTGAAACTATCGTGCGTCAGATGATGCGTAAAGTTCAGGTTGCCGACTCGGGCGATACAAGATTCCTGGAGAATGAACTCGTTAATAAAGTTGATTTCCAAGAAGTAAATGATGAGATATTTGGTATGAAAGTGGTAGTTGAGTCAGGTGATTCTGAAGACTTTACTAAAGGTCAAATTGTGAGTGCTCGTAAACTTCGTGATGAAAATTCATCGCTAAAACGAAGAGATATGGTACTGATTGAATCACGAGATGCACAGCCGGCAACGGCTCGTCAGGTACTGCAAGGAATAACGCGCGCATCACTGCAAACTAACAGCTTTATTTCTGCCGCATCGTTTCAGGAGACGACCAAAGTACTTACTCTGGCGTCAATAGCCGCAAAATCCGACGGCCTGCTTGGACTTAAAGAAAATGTAATTGTAGGACATAAAATTCCCGCCGGTACGGGTCTTCGTGAGTATGATGATATAATTGTAGGCTCTAAAGAAGAATATGAAGCAGTAATGGAACAAACTGATATCAGTGATAAATCAATTGTCGAAAATGAATAGTAAACTTACTTAAACTATGTGATTTATCAGAAGGTTCTATCGACGTTGGCTTTCTTACTCAACCTTTCATGTGGTAATAAGTACCGGAAGGTTGAGTTGTAGTTATGCTAACATGATGTAAACCACCTGAAGAACATAATTTCGTAATAAAATTAAGAGTCATGGAAGAAAATAAGAATAAGAATAAAATTAATATCGATATCTCTGAGGAGATGGCCGAGGGAATCTATTCAAATTTGGCTATTATTACCCATTCACATGCCGAGTTTATTATCGATTTTGTGAAAATGATGCCGGGAACCCCTAAAGCAAAGGTTAAATCGCGAATCATACTTACACCCGAACATGCAAAACGTTTGACAAATGCACTAAACGAAAACATCAGAAAGTTTGAAGCTATGCATGGACATATTAAAATGAATAAGGATGGGGGTATGCCTCCATTTACACTCGGCGGTCCCACCGCACAAGCGTAGGTAAAACTTATTTTATTATCATATCACTAGTACCCCGGCGCATTGCTGAGATTATATTTTTTGTCGTACCTGTGTGAGGGTTCGTGCATTTCTTTAGTTTTGCCCCCCGACAATTTCATTAATTGCCTTGCTATAAATATACAAGGCTTTTTTTGTGCCTGCTATTTTTATTTTTTCCCAAGTTCATGTATTGATGCAGCAAAATTTTTCTTGCTTTTAATACTAAACTCAGGTATAATTTCAAACTACATTTCTTTAGAAAAAAACCATTATTTATCTTTGTTATGTCCAAACATTGTGTAGCTTTGGTATCCAATTATTGTTACTTGAAATATATGGAGGCTTAAAATAAATACATTTTTTATGAGTAAAAAAACTACACATTGTTATTTGTATTATAATTACCGAGAAATGTATTTTAATTATAGAACCAATCAACTTCAATTCGTAAACATCTTGAATTCAAAAATCTCGAAAGTCTTTTCTTTGACGCTTTTTTATCAAGACTTGAAAATGATAAGTTTTTTTGCCGGCACTAATTAGTTGGTAAATGACTACGGGACTTGCTTGTGAATCTGTGAGGATGGCAACAGTAAATATTGAAACATTTTTTTTAACATTAATGATCATCACAAAAAAATAAATATTAATTTGATTTTTTTAAAAATGTTGAGTAGTTTTGCTGCTCAATAAGGATAATAATTGAACCAACCAAAACCAAAGTTTAATTTAATAATGATTATTTACAATTCTTATTTTTTAACAAATGCTCGAAGCATTAATAACTTCTAAAACACGACTAAAGTTGCTGCTTAAGTTTTTTCTTAACAGCAGCAATGTTAGTTATTTGCGCAGACTTGAGCCCGAATTTGGGGAATCTACCAATGCAATACGCTTGGAGTTAAATCGCTTTGAAGATGCAAATTTGTTAATATCGTCAATGCAAGGGAATAAAAAGCTATATCATGCAAACACTAATCATCCATTATTTCCCGAAATACATAACCTCTTATTAAAGCATACCGGCATCAACAATATTATTGATAAAGTCATCGATAATATAGGAGATATTAAAGAAGTATATCTTGTGGGTGATTTGGCATCAGGTAAAAACTCAAGAGTTATCGACCTGTGGTTTGTGGGTAAAAAGTTAGATACTAAATATATATTGGAATTAGTTGAAAAAGCAGAGAAGCTGATTAGTAAAAAAATAAGATATGTAATACTCAATAGTGAAGAGCTTGCAGAGTTTAAGGCAACAAAAAATAGTGATGAGTTACTATTGCTTTGGAGGGCAGAATAATTAATTTTTTCCTCTATAATTAATTGAAGTTAACACATTGAAAACCAGTTAGTCATATAATAATGATGGGACTTAGAAGGCGAAGCTGTGAAAAGTTAAAAACGAACAGTAAATAGTTTGAGAACTCAACAGCTACAATTCACAAGATCCAAATCTAACGCACTTCTAACTTTTCAGCAAACCCTTAAGTATTTCACAGGTTAAAGAAGGTGCTGCACGTAAACGGTGAGTATATGATTTGTGGCGGTTTTTGGAACACAAATCTTTCAACTTGCCCCGATGTTTATTTATATCTAAAATATTCATATTTAGCACTTAACCCGCCATAAATTATATACAT
>CAZGWS010000022.1:0-1422 GCA_964528805.1 uncultured Lentimicrobiaceae bacterium
ATTTCGACGCCTTGCATCTACATCAAACTAAACGCATGAATTATTCAGGTTAGAGAAGCGTTTTTAAATAGAATGAGTATTTTTTTTAATTCAATCAGGTTGAATATTTATTAATTATACCGAGCAAATTTTCTGTTTTATAAGGCTTCCCAAGTACTTCATTCATGTTAGCATCGTAACAATTTTGTTTGTCGCTATCTCTCGTAAAAGTTGTTACTGCAATTATTGGAGTTGGCAATTTAGCATTCGTTTTTCGCTCATATTCTCTGATTAATCTTGTGCTCTCAATGCCATTCATAATTGGCATTTGAAGATCCATAAGAACAATATCGTATTCACCGTTAATAAAAAGATCGTAAGCAATTTTACCATTTTCGGCAACATCAAAATCGATATTACTATTTTTCAGTATTGCGCATGCTAATTTTCTATTCAACAAATTATCATCAACTACCAACACCTTCCTAATTTTTTTACTCATATCTTTAATCATAATAAGGGGATATATAATATGCAGATCAATACTTGTGCCACAATAAGCATCTTACTAAGCAACAATAATATAACATTATAAAACGTGCAAAGATTCTAAAAATAAAATCTAAAAATGGGAAAAAAGGTCAATTTATGGGAAAACTCAACCAACACTATTACGCAAAACCTTATTAAAGGTTTCAGCAAGTACGCTTTTTATTATTGGTTTTGTGATATATTCATCAAAACCCTCCTCCATCATTAATTCGCGATTTCCTGAAATTGCATAAGCTGTTTGCGCAATAAATGGCACTTGCTGATAATCAGGCCACACACTTCTAATTTCTTTCATTAAGCTAATGCCATCCCAAGGAGCCGGAAGGTTAATATCCATTAACACAACTTGAAATGCATTGTCGCCAAGATCTTTTTCTACTACAGCTAATGCTGATTTACCATCCCGTACAATTTCCAAATAGCGAGCTTTTTGCAACAATTTACGGTAAAGAATTTGATTCATGTTATCATCTTCAACAACTAAAACCGATAGTTTTTCCCAAGGCATTACTTCTTTTTGTTTTTTGCTTTTAGTTTTTGACCTGTTGCCGATTGCTGATGGTAATTCTTGCTCAGCAAATGCCGGAAAGCTCAGAGTTACAGTTGTTCCACTTCCTTTTTCCGACTCAATATTAATATCGCCGTTAAGCTTAACCGTCATTTTTTTTGCAAGTGGCAAGCCTAACCCTGCTCCCTGATATGATGTCGAATAACCAAGGCTCTCTTGCCTGAATGGGTCAAACACCTTGTCAATATATACCTTATCAATGCCAATACCGGTATCTTTTATCTGTATAAATACCATACCGCTACTATCATCGAGATTGTGGCTAATCTTGATGAAGCCTTTTTCTGTAAATTTTATCGAATTACTTAATATTAATGAAATAA
>CAZGWS010000022.1:1522-4466 GCA_964528805.1 uncultured Lentimicrobiaceae bacterium
ATCTCTGAAAATCCTAAAATACCGCTGAGTGGAGTTCGAATTTCGCGACTAATTTTTGATAAGAAGATATCCTTCAGATTATTTACATCAATTAATTTTGTTAATGAGTTACTCAAGGCAGCCTTAAGGTGTTTGTTTTCTTCAATTATTTCGTTTATTTCAGCGATTCTTTCGTTTGTTTTTTGCTCAATAGTCCCCTCCAAATCATTGCAACGTGATTTGTATGCATCTAATTCATAGGTTATTGTAGTATTTTTAATTTTAAATTGTGCTGTTTCGATTTTAATTTTATAGATAAAAAATGTTATTAGTAGTATTAGCAGTAAAATAATAGTCCATAGAAAATATCTTATATTAATAGAATTATTATCACTTAAATTATTTTTAGTGAGATAAGTAATAATTCCGTTAAACTCTCTTGCCTTAATAATATTTATTGAATCGCTAAAGTTTATAAAGTTACGTATCTGATGCTCAGCTTCAATTTTATTGCCAATTGAATAATAATAATTAGCAGAAATTTGAAGAGCATCAGACACAAGGTTATTATAGTGATGATTTATTGCAGTTTCGAGTGCTATAGTAATTTGAGAACTAACTGAATCTGTTTGCCCTGATAATATTTGAATTTTACTGAGTTTTAAATAACTATCTGCAATGTAGTAGTAAAAATTATTACGGACAGCAATACCCATGGCAGCATGAAGATACAGACTTGCTTCTTTATTGTTACCCAAGTGGGCATTCGACTGCCCAATATAAATATCACAAGCTGTAATATTAAGACTATCCCCTACTTTTAAAGACTCGGTAAGTGCTGATTTATAATATATTAATGATTTTTCAAATTGATTATCTGCCATATATGCTTCACCAATATTAATGAGAATAGTGGCAGAAATCTTAGGGTTATTCAACTTTTCATAATATTTTAGTGCATTCTTTAGTGAAAGTAAAGCTTTGTCCGTTTCGTTGTTTTTGTATAAAATAATACCACGTTGATGGTTACATTGTGCCATTAATTCTTTATCATCACTTTTAGCCGACAAATCGTAGGCCTGATTAATTGCAACAAGACTTAACGATGAGTTTATACTGTCAAGCTTTACAGATATGGCTATCAGTTTTTCTACTTTTGCTCTTGTTCCAATAATACTATCTACATTGAAAATATGATTATTGGATATTTCATTTCCAAATACATGACCAAAAGAAAGTAGTAATATTGTTATTGTTAAAAAAGTAGTTGCTTTTACCATATTCATAATGATGTCAAAATTACTAATTTTTATGTGCAACATACAGTTTTTCATCCACGTTTAGAGCAAATTGGTTTAACATGTTTCCTTTGGGTTCTTCATCTAACGGAGAATATGTTTGCACTAAAAATCCGGCATTTTCAAGTCTGCTTTTATAGTCTTGACCATATATCCTTACGTGATCAAATTGCCCAAAGTGCTCTTCTCTTTGCTTTTTACTTTTAATTGTAGAATCCTCATATGTAACTTCAAGCTGATTTGATATTGGCACTTGCAAAATTGCCAAACCACCTTCAATTGTTACTCTGTATATTTCTGATATTGCTTTAGCATCATCATCAATATGTTCAAGTACATGGTTACAAATAACCATGTCAAATTCATTATCGCCGTATGGCAGACCAAGTAAATTAATTGACTTAATATGCTTATGGTAGTATATGCCTTCCGAATATTTTGTGCCCGTTAAGTAAAGTATGTTATTGTGTTTTATCAAATTGTTATATAGTGATGGCTCGGGGCTGACATGTAGTATTTTTACTTTTTGGTTAAAAATATCTGTTTCATTTTTCAAAAACAGGAATACAAGTCTATCCCTATCAGTACTTTGGCATCTTGGGCAAATATCATTATTGCGGCGACCCGAACCAATAATATTTTTTTCTTTAATAACGTTGAGGTCAAAGCCTCCGGGTAGCATCTTACGAAAATGATGATCACAAATTGGACATTCATATAAATGACCATAATAATAATACCCTCTAATTGCAAGGAACAGTTTCTTTATCAATCGCGAAACACTCTCAGGAAGCAAATTAATTAAGGCTTTTTTCATGTTAGTTACTTTACAATTATTACCGGTCTGCTTACCCAGCTGCCGTTTGCATTTATACTGATAATATATTTCCCGGTTTTCAGATTTTCAACATTTACTGTTAATTTTTTACTAGTAATTAAACTTTTAGCAAAAGTTTGTTTTAGTACAATATTCCCCGTAATTGATGAAATAACAATACTTACATGAGCGTTAGCATCAAAATTGATGGGAATATTTAAATAATTTGTTGCCGGTATAGGATACAAATTACCAATAACTATATTATTTTCAGCCACGGCAGCCGTTGGGTCGTGGCACTCGTAAGCACCAGCATCAAAATAAGTATGAAAGGGTCTGAATCTATTATCAATATCAAATGTGATACCCTCATTTGTTAGCGATTTGCCAAAATTTACTGCTTCTGAATTTGGCTTAAGATCAAAATTATTATTAGTATAATCAACAAACTTCACCGTTGAATTAGCAAGCACATTAAAGTTATAACTTATGTCAACTTTTTGCTCATTCACACTAATTTCTATATATGATGGATCGTCATTGATTGTAACACCCCCCGGATCTGTAATAAGATTATTACTAATGTATCCCATTGCGGCTTCATTGTTTGCATATTTAATTCCGGAAGTCTTTGGACTTACAATTGTGTTATTATAAAGTTTAAAAGTTGCTCCCTGATCGGTTACAACCTGTCCGACAAATATTCCGTGTTTATACTCATTGGGTTCACCGGGTTTATAAGTTCGCCCTGCTCTAACAATAAGATTGTTAAACACTTTCATAAATCCCAGTCCGAGAACATCAATGCCATCACCTTTACCATCGAAAATACTATTACTGTAACATTCGC
>CAZGWS010000022.1:4566-22827 GCA_964528805.1 uncultured Lentimicrobiaceae bacterium
AGAACATCAATGCCATCACCTTTACCATCGAAAATACTATTACTGTAACATTCGCCTCTTGAGCCAGCTCCTATAAGTATGCCCGACATTTGTCCATATTCTTCGGCATAAGAATCATAGCTGATTGTATTATTATGGATACTACAATCGACGGGAGAGGAGCTAACCTGAATTCCATCCCAGCCGGTATTTTCAACAATATTATTATAAACTTCAACACCTTCAATTACGTGCGGAAGTACTACAATATCATTACATTGGTAAATTGTTTGCCCTGTATATTTTGAACTTCCTATATACATGCCCTCATCAGCAATATCGTGTAAGTAGCAATCGTGAATTTTAAGATTATACATTGTAAATTTATCTCTGGTTATCAGGTTATTACAATCACCTTGATAAGGTTCCGTTTTTGCATAAATACCTGCTATTGCAGTAAATGCTATTTCAATATTATTTATTTCAATATTAGTTGACATATTATCTACAGACATTCCCGCACCTTGTCCTACACGCAGTACTTGAATGCCATATGTTAGACCTTCGTAACCACTGCCGCTAAAAATTATATGTTTGCAATTGTCAAATTTTATCCCATAAAAATGGTCAGTATTTATAACGACAGCACCCCCTTTATTAACGATAGTAACCGGCTGATTTTCTGTTCCTTGTATATCTTTGAGTAATAAATAATCTTTGTTGCCTGCCAAAAGACAAATAACATCACCTGGACTAATAGTAGAGCCATCAACAACAAGTACATCAGGGTCAATCTCGGTTGTACAGTTAGTTTGCGCCCTGACTGTGAATGAGATTATGATAGTTACCGCAATTAATATAGCAGAAAGTAGTGTTTTCATAAATAAATTATTGAGTACTGATATTATGTATTAACAATCATTTACCCCGTTTAGCTCTTTCCCAGTTTACAGTTTGTTGTCCTTTAATAAATCTTCCAAAGCCGAGATACATAGCATAATTCATGATAAAGAAGTAGTAGGGAATAAACAGTATTTTAAGTCTTATTTTTTTATTTTCAAGATACCATCCGCTTAAAGCGAGTACATAAAACAACACTTGAAGATAGAATAAAATTACATAAACATTTTGATAATTAGAGAACCCAGTATTACAGGCAATTAACAAGTTAAAAATTAGGATAAGAGGAAGTGCCAATGGTGCTAATGTCCAGCGCAACACGCGATGCGAGATATACTGAAAACTTAACGTACCATATTTAAAAATATTTAACAGGGGACTTAGCCGCACAATTGACTGTATTCCACCGGCGGCGATCCTTATTTTTCGTTTCAGTTCTTCTTTAACATCTACAGAAGAATTTTCGATAGCATAAGCCTCAGGGTCGTATTGTATTGTATATCCGTCCATTGCAATTCGCAACGAAATTATAAAATCATCCAGAAGCGTATCTTTTTCAACCTTTTTAAACAGTTCAGTTCTAATAGCAAACAGTTCGCCTGCTGCACCGACTACCGAATATAGTTCGGCATCCATTTTTTTTAATTTCGATTCATACTTCCAGTAAATGCCTTCGCTACCAACAGCTGTATCGCTACCTTTGCTCACAATGCGCTTTTCACCGGAAACGCACCCAACTTTAGGGTCTTTAAAAAGGTTCACGATTCTTCTAATTGATTCTTTTCCGAGCATCGTGTTCCCGTCAGAAAAGATAACAATTGGAGATTTCACAAACTGCATCCCTCTGTTCATTGCCCCTATTTTTCCACCTCTGGCATCTTCGTGATAAACTTCAACTCCCCTATCAGCATATTTTTTTAATAAGTTGGGTGTTCCATCATCAGATCCATCAGTAATCCAAACCTGATGTACTTTTTCCTTTGGATATTCTAAGCTAAATGAGTTATTCACCTTTTCATCAACATAGTCCTTTTCGTTATATGCGGCAACAAACAAGGTAACTTCGGGGTCATTAACTTCTTGAGAAACATATTGCTTACTCTTAGAAAATAATCTTTTAATACTTACCAGAATAAACAAGACAATACCATATCCAAGATAAGCATAGAACACGATAAAAATTAATATCCAAAATAAAATCTCAATATATTTCATAGCCATGTATTTATTGTTTTTTTGCAGCCATATTCATATCATCAACATCAAAAAATTCAAA
This sequence comes from uncultured Lentimicrobiaceae bacterium, assembly GCA_964528805.1. Classification (GTDB taxonomy): domain Bacteria; phylum Bacteroidota; class Bacteroidia; order Bacteroidales; family F082. The sequence continues at coordinate 6,722 of CAZGWS010000022.1, forward strand.
ATCAGCAATACTGCTTAACAACTTCTTAATATCCTCTCTACCACTATGTTTCGATTCGAGTACAATTAATAAATTAGGATGAGTATTAAGAAATTTAGAAGCACCTTTAATCACCTGTGGCTCCATGCCTTCAACATCAATTTTAATAAAAACTCTATCATCTTTTTTGATGTTAAGCTTGTGAGAAATAGAATCAAACGGTAAAATATTGATATCTTCAAACTCCGGTTCACTAATTTCATCTAAGAAGTCAGAATTTTCGGTAATGTGAGAAGCACCTGTGTTTATTGGATCGAAAGTAAAGCCGGCTTTTCGTTTTGCATCTCCAAGAGCAAAGTTGAATGTAGTTATTTTATTTTCTAATTTATTTAGTTTTATATTTGTAACGAGTGCTTCATAATTAGATGTAATCGGTTCGAAAGCATACCCTGTTAACCCCCTATTTGCGAACAACACAGAGTATGTACCGATATTAGAACCTATGTCAATAAAAATATTATAATCATTAATATGCTTGTAAACGAACTTCTTAACTCCCCATTCATAAGCATAGTTTGCAAATTGAAAATCAAGGGTTCCTTTACGGACATAGAATTTACCAAGGCTACTTCTGTAATATCTTGATTTTCTGGTGGTTTTACCTTTTATTATGTATCTAACAGATGAAAGTACATATCTAAACTCGCCATACTTCAGAAAATCTAACGTATATCTAAAAAATGTAATAATTTTATTCATGAGCAATAAATATTGGGTTTAAATATTATTTACGGACGACTCTTTCCCATTTTTTTGTTTCAGTATTATACTGTTTTAATATTTTACCGGGGTTACCTCCCACAATTGAATAAGGAGGCACATCTTTAACAACTACGCATCCGGCAGCTACAATTGAGTGCTTACCAACTGTTACACCGGCGGTTAACACTGCATTTGCGCCTATCCACACTTCATCTTTAACAGTAATTGGTTTAGTGGAAACAGTTTGATCGCTGATAGGCATGCTAAGATCTTCATAACCATGATTCAAACCTGATGCAACTATATTTTGTGCAAACATAACATCGTTACCGATAGTTACAGGACCGATAAGCGTATTACTTAAGCCAATACGTACGCGATCACCAATAATAATATCGCCTACACCGTTATTAATTGCCGAGAAATCTTCAATAGTTGAATTACGACCAATAACAAAGTTGTTAAAAGGCATAACATCTAACCTCACCCTTCTTCTGATAAGTGAACCTTTTCCACGTTTATGTTTAAAAGGGTTTACAAACAAGCTAATCCAAAGTCGCGGTCTCGCCTGATTTTTAGGCGATAGCATCCAAAGAGCTAATTTTTTTAGTTTTGGGCTTGATTTTATATTTTCTTTTAGTCCCATAATATTACTCCTTTTCAATAAGTTCTACATATTTGAATATTTCTGAAGCATTTGCTCTCCAAGTATGACTTCTTGCAAAAAGCTCACGTTCATTTTCAAGTTCAGTTGTATTTTCGTCCATAGCTTTTTGTATAAGCTCAACGTATTCTTCCTTGGTTTCAGCAAGATAAGTATAATCAGCAAATACCGACATTCCTTCTGTTTTAGTTGCAACTGTTGGTTTTCCCATGGCAAGATACTCATCAATTTTTCGTGGATAGTTGCCAATTGTAACTTCATTAAGTAACTGAGGATTAAGTGCTACATCAAAATAATTAAGATATGAAGGTAGCTCATCCATATTTTTACTTCCAAGAAAATGCACATTTCCGAGGCTGTGCAATTCACTATTTGTAAAAGCTTCGTCTTCGGGTCCTACCAGTACAACATTCCATTCGGGACGTTGTTTTGCGATATATACCAATACTTCAATATCAAGACGAAGATTGAACAGCACACCAATATAACCAATTATTGGTCTCTTTATATTTTTCATGTCTTTAGGAGGTGCACTAATAAGTTTTTTATCAAAAAGGCTTACATCGCAACCTTGACCAACATAATATGAATGTGGATTAAATTTCTGAGCAAGATTTGCAAGGTAAGTTGAATTGGCAACAACAACATCAGCTTTAGCCATTATTTGAGCTTCAATTCTAATGCCTTGTGCTTTCCAAAAGTCAACAGCAACCATATTATCGCGTGTGTAATACACAAATGTTTTTGCGTTAATAAGTTCCTTTAGATAAAGGCTTCTAAACATGTCGGTATCATTAAAAATGATAATATCTTTAAACTCCAATTTATTAATTGCTTCATTTATTTCTTTAGCCTGGCGTTTGTTATTGAGTTTGTTAAGCACGTCGAAAAGCCAATTGACTTTAAGCTGACTTATTGACTCGAGAATCGTATTTGGATATAGATTCCATAAGTTTTTAGTAACTTCTATAATTTTAGGCTCATTGCCTTTCATTATTCTTTTTCGTTTTCGTATCAGGCTATCATTTTTTTCTCGCCATAGCGTAAACCTATCGATTGGATAATTTACATACAGAACCCGATTGTTTTTTGCAAATTCGTAAGCAAGATTAATAACGTTGCTCCCTATGCGGCTATCCATGGCAGCAAGTCCTACAATAACTATATCTCTTCCCTTAATCATGACTAATGTTTTTTATGTTTAGCATAAACCTCTTTATAAAGTTCTAAAACTTCTTTTGCCATATTTTTCCACGAAAACTTTTGAGATTGCTTAAGTCCTTTTTGCGAAAGCTTATCTCTAAGCTCCTTATTATTAATTAGTTCAACAATAGCATTAGTTATTTCTGATGGGTTAAAAGGATCGATAATAAATGCTGCATCACCCGAAACCTCCGGCATTGACGATGTGTTTGATGTAATTACCGGCACTCCACAGCGCATTGCTTCGAGCATTGGTATTCCAAAGCTTTCGCGCAGAGACGGATATAAAAATACTGTACATAAATTATAAATTGCAGGCAAATCGGTATTAACAACATAGCCTGTAAGCAAGATTCTTGATTTTAGCTTTTTGTCGCCAATATCTGCAAGGATGGTATCTAAAGCAGATTGTTCATAATCGAGCATAACAAGATACATATCATCGCCAGTTTGTTTAAGATAATCGGAAAAAGCCTTCAACACACCGGGTGTATTTTTCTTAGGATCGGTATTGCCCAAAAAGAAAAGAAAGTTCTCGGGGAGTTTGTATAGCTGCTTAACACGGTTTAGTTCAACTGAATCTGTAATCACCCTAAAATGCTCAGTTACACCATTATATATAGCCACAAGACGGTCATCAGCGTTTGGCAGTTTGAAAAACTCAGCAATTCTATTTCTTTCAAATTTAGATACAGTAATTATTTTATCACTCTTTTTAACAATGGATGGCACAACAGCACGTCGATACATATTTCCAATTTTCTGGTACCATGTACCCGACTTACTAAAAACGCTTATACTCTCCATATAAATAATGTCGTGTAAAGTTGTTACAAGAGGAATATCAGTAACTATTGGGGCTGTATTACTTGTACAATGCAGGATATCGCACTTTTCTTTTTTTGCTGCTTTTGGTAATGCTATTTGTTCCCAAGTAGGATAAGGACCACCGGCAAGTTTAACAATTTTAAAATTTGTAGTTGCTTTAATAGCGTCAACATCATCATCAGCTTTAACAAAAATCACATACTCGTTTTCGTGATCGAGTTTTTGCAGCTCATTAATTAACTCCAAAGCAACCATGTCCATACCATGCTTTTTTACTCGTAATAGTCTTTGGCCCTCAATTCCTATTTTCATTTTATTGTTATTTAAAGTGCAAAATAAAATTATGCTAACAAAAATACTTTTTATTTTGCCGCCAACCTAATTTAGGAGGGTTAGCTTTTCCTATTTTTTATTTGGAATGCATTATAAGTATGTTTAGTATGAATAAATTTTTTATCGGCATTTCGCAAATTAAATATTGACAGTACCATTAAGATAAAACCTTTAGGTAGTACAGCTATAGCCTTTAATGTGCTAAAATTATAAAATTTTTGTGGTATTGAGAATAAGAAAACAAGTAATATTGAAACAAAAGCTGATAGCCACATCAAAAACCACAAATTCGAATTAACAAAATATGATAATAAGGTTGCGACACCTAAAATACCAAGTAAAATAATTCGAGGTGGTTGTATATATTGAAGTGCCTTAAAGAAATATTCGTAATTACTTTTAAAAATAAGGTCATGAAATGCAGGGATAAATTTTTTGCCGAAAAAATGGAATTGTGCAGATAGCCATCGTCGTCGTTGTTTGGTAAACACTCTTGCATTTTGCACCTTTTCATCATATACATAAGCATCCGGCAGGTACTCTATTTTAAACTTACCCTGTAAAAGGCGCATTTCCAGCTCTTTATCAAAACCACCAACTACTTCTACCTCCTTCATCATAGTTTTAAACAAATCGTATTTGAATGCCATTGCCGAACCTATTAAAAATGATGATAATCCCATCACACGTTGTCCTTTTCTAAATATACTATTGTTAATTTCTTCACTAACAGCATCAAGTATGGCAAAATTTGAGTTAAGATTTTTTGCGGTCCTGTGCCCCTGAATTGCAACAAAATCATTAGAAAATGCTGAGTTAATTTTATGCAAGAACCCTGGTGCCATAATATTATCAGCATCAAGAATACAAGCAATATCATACTTATCAGTAAGGTTGTCAAGTGCGTAATTTAGTGCTCTTGATTTTGTGCTAATTTTAAAATCCTTTGCAAAAATAGTAATATCAAGTTTCGATAATTCCTGAATACTTACTTCACTAAAATTATCTGCAATAACCACAACTTCAAATTTATTTTTTGGATAATCGTGTTCCAGAGCACTATTAACAACCTCAAATATTACTTCTTCTTCACGATAAGCAGGAATTAGCAGTACAATGTTCCTAATTGGTACATCTGTAATATATTTTGGTCTATACGGAAATAAAGCAGCAAAAGAAAACACTAATAAATTAATAACAGAAATTGCAAAATATATGTAAATTATAATCTGAATTATATTTATTACTATGTATGGCACGGTCTGAATCATAACCTCGGATTTTCGTGAATTTCATTTGACAATGAGTTTTTAATGTGCCAGCCAATTGCCTTGTAATAGGCTAAAAATAACGATATCTTACCTTTAATTAAAAATTTAAAAGCATTTTTAGGAATTGCAACAAATAACTGATAAGCTAAACTCAGGTAAAATTTGCGCCCCATAATATTACGTCGCATAAATACGATTCTGTTTCTATTGAGATAATAAATTTTTAGAGAGCTGAGTTTACCTGTAGAAATTGATTCTTTGTGAAGAACATATGAGTTGTGTACATAATAAATTGAATATCCGGCATTTGAAATTCGTGCGCACCAATCAGCTTCTTCATAATACAAAAAAAATATATACGACATCAGCCCAACTTCTTTAACAACACTCATTGGAACCATCATTGCAGCACCATGGGCATAAGCCGTTTTGCGATCTGCATCAAACTGACCTATGTCCTTTTGGCGATAACCAATTGAAGCATTGCGCATTGTAATATTATTAATGGGTGTAAATCCGGCATATTGAATGGTATCCGGCTGATAGTAAAATTTTATTTTTGGGCTAACGGCACCAATTTTAGTATTACCCTCCAGTTTTTCAACCAATGGCTCCATAAAATCAGAAGGCACTTCAATATCGTTGTTTAGCAGCATAACATAATCGCCTTTTGCACGCATCAAACCAAAATTATTTCCTGCGGCAAACCCATAGTTTATAGGATTTTGTATAAAAATAATATTTGGATAACGCTGCTTAATAATTCCGGGATCATCTTCGGTAGAATTATTATCAACAACGATTACCTCAAAATTTGGATATGTTATTTTATTTAGCGACTCAATAAATGAACAGGTTACCTCCGACTGATTATAATTAACGGTAATAATTGATACAAGAGGATAATATGTTCGTTTTATTAACACCACAATTTATGTTTTTATTATATTTCACTCATTACGATTAACTTGTGTGAGTGTGAGTTGTATGTAGAAACTTTTTGTTAGCACCCTTTATTTTTAACAGACTTAACATCATTAAAAAGAAGCCCTGCGGAACTTTTAGCAGAGCGGATAGTGTACGAGAATTATAAAACTTAGTAGGAATTGATACAGTCAGCGACAAGGCAGTTAGCACAAATAGCGTAAGCCAATAATAAAATCCGGGAGCAAAAAATGGCTGGAGGAAGTTAAATACAGGAAGCATGATGATACCCATAAATATTGTAATAATAGTTAACACACCTGCAAGAAGAATTCGAGGTGGTTGTATCATTTGCAGAACCTTATCAAAATAATCTATTTTACCTTTTGTTACTAGGCTGATTAGCCCATCAACAAAATTACTTTTAAAGAATCCTACTTGTGCTGCAATCCACCTACGACGCTGATTTACAAATACTTTAGATTGTGATGTTTTTTCATCATATATTATTGCACTATTTACATACTCGATTTTATATTTTTGTTTCAACAACTTCAATTCAAGTTCTTTATCTTCTCCTACTGAATCAATGGTAGCCATAGTCTTTTTATACAATTGATAATCAATACCCATACCAGAACCTATCAATGCCGACGACAGACCTAACACCCTATGCCCCTTACGGAAAATATTATTATTTATTTCTTCGCTCATGGCGTCAAGAATAGCAAAGTCGGCGTTTAAGTTTTTAGCTGTACGGTGGCCTTGAACGGCTATAAATCCCCTATCAAATGCCGAGTTTATTTTTGTCAGCACATCATCTTTCATAATGTTGTCAGCATCCAAAATAAATACTATGTCGTAATCATCACCAATTATTTTCATACATTCATTAAGAGCCTTTGATTTTTTACTCACTTCAAAATCGACCACTACCACACGAATAGGTAATTTATATAACTCATCCAGAGTTTCTTTAGCAAAGGAATCTGCAATCACAATTACTTCAAATTTATTTTTTGGATAGTCCTGAATTGTAGCTTGTTTAGCAACATTAACAATTACTGCATCTTCCTTATAACCAGGTATTAACACGGCAAACTTTCTAATGCTCTCAACTTCCTGTTTACTTTTTTCCTTATAAAAAATACCTGCCACAGCAAATATGAATATATATAATGTTGCACTCGCAAGATATATATATAAAATAATTTGGATAATAACTATTATGTATATCAGCATTTCCTTTTATTTTTTGGTAAATATAATAATAATTGAGAGAGCTAATCAGGAATTTTATATTTTGATTTGCTACTATTTACGATATTCCAACTAACGGCTTTCCAATACGCCCAAACATTGCTAAATTGAAATTTTAACAAGTACGCAAGTGTAATTCGGGGTGTTGTAATAAAATAAATATAAAGTAATGCAATCATTTTCTTGAAGCCTCTTGTATTTCGACGAGAGAACAATATTCGTCCACGATTTATATAGAATGTTTGAAAAGGACTGTCTCTAACTGTTGATATTGATTCTTTATGGTAAACCAACGATTTACCTTGATAATAAATACTATATCCCGAATCTTTTATGTGGGCTGCCCAATCGTGTTCTTCGTAGTACAAAAAGAATATTTCCGTCATCATACCTACTTCCCTAATTACTTTAGTTGGGACTAGCATAGCAGCACCAAATATTGAACCCGACTCGGTAACATTTGAGAATTGTCCATTATCTTTTTCGCCAAATCCAAAGCTGAATATTCTTGTAGTAATGTTATTAAATGGTGTAAATCCAGCATATTGAATTATTCCGGGAGAATGAAAGTATTGGATTCTGGGACTAACCATTCCTATTTTGGGATTAGACTCGAGTAATTCCACCATTGGTTGTAAAAAATCAGGATCAACTTCTGTATCGTTATTTATAAATAGTATATATTTTCCTTTACAATGTGGAACAGCTACATTATTGCCACCTGCAAAGCCAAGATTTTTTTCTGTTTTCAGAAGTGTTATGTGTGGGTATTTTTCCTTTATGATATCGGGATTATCATTAGGAGAATTATTATCTACTACAAAGACCTCCACGTTTTTGTAAGTTGCCTTATCCATCGACTCAAGAAACTCGCACGTTACTTCTGATTGGTTATAATTTACTGTAATAACAGAAACCAATGGTTTATTATTTTTTATATCCATAAAGCATAAATGTATTAGTCCTTAATTAATAGTGATCTTGGCGATTTACCAATAGAGACAAGATAAGAGTACTCTCTATCAAACTGTTGAGCCATAAATATTAGTGCCCAGCTTATATATATCAACGCTCCTGTCGGCATTTGCCCTAATACTCCATTTCCATAACTTGCGCCCATAATTCCGGCATATCCGGCAATTAAAGCACCAAGTATTCCTGCAAGTTCCTTATTCTTGACTTTTGCCATCACCAAATAAAAGCCCTTTAGCATTATAAATGAAAGTATAAATAAGTGAATTACTAAACCAACAATACCCTGTTCAGCCCAAACTTGCACATACCAACTATCAGTAGCAACGTTAGCCAGAAATCCATCAGGTGAGAAACGCTGCCCCCAGTTACCTGCACTACCAATACCCCCGCCAAAAGGTTTATCGGCTAAATATACTTTTAAAATTGCCCTGTTATCCAAGCGAACCTGATAAGATGCATCTTGCTGTGGTCTAAAAGCAGTTCTCATTCTGGAAATCTGATAATTACTCTCACCAATATATGTATATGCAAAAAACACATAAACTATTGCTAACAATGCACCGCCAATAATTAGGACACGGATGTTCTTTCTTAAAATAAGATATACAACTCCACCAATCATAGGTACTATAATTGCTCCGCGAGTACCCGATAGCATCATGCCCCAAAGCCCCAAAGCTCCCATAATAAAAAAGAATATTTTGTTACCCCTACCCTTAATACTGCCGGCGACAAGCATTCCTACAATACCTGCTGCTCCCTGCGCTGCGCCAAACTGTCCTGCATCACTAAAAAATGAGAAAATTCGTAATTTACCATTAACAATGTGTGTTACTGCACCTACTGTATCAATCCAATATTGTTCACCGGAATCAAGACCTATATATAGCTGCATCAGTCCTTTTATGGTAGCAAGTATTGTAAACACGCCCCATATGTACAAAAAAAGATAAAGGTATCTTAGCCTTTTAAATAACAATAATCCAACCGGAACCATCAGTATAGGGTACAGAGACATACCTCGCATAGCATAAAACCATGCAGTTTTGCTTAATGCCTGAGGGTTAAAAAGCTCAAAAACTGCGTACATAAACCAAAATAGCAACAGATAGTTAATGTCGCGGTTAATTTGGCTAAAATTCATCTTGCTATAAAAATTCTTGAAAAAGATAGCTATTAATGAAATAACTAACAAACCATCAATACCTAATCCCAAAGGAACCCCTCTGATATACCGTGTTAAACCAATTGCAACAAATGAGAATATTAAAAGGGTAATAATACCGAGTGCGGGATGATTGAATAACCTGTTTAAAAAAACAAGCCCAAATAAGAGTCCAAATAGTGCAACTGCTGCAACAAGCCCACCTTTGGCAATATAATAGCTTAATGCTACAGACAGTATAATTATTGCCGTAATAACAAGCGGATGTTGTAGAATTGCCGCCCCGGTTTTATCTTTTAAAGATTTAAACATAGGAGTTAAAAGTAGTAAAATTATTATAACTGTACTTTATAGCAATTTTATTCACTATTAAGCTTCTTTGTTTTAAAAATATTATTAGCAAATCCTTTTAAAAACAATACACCTTCAGAAAATATATATCTTAACTTTATTTCTAAATTTATTTTTAAATAATAAGTACCGATAAAAATTCCAACTATTGTGAACAAAATAGTTATAATTGCGACCATATTTAACATAGTAATGGTTGTAAACATTGATGCTGAATTACCTATTACCTCAGTATTTGTGTAACCCACAGCAAATAAAGTAATTACAGACACAGCAAGCACAATAAAGTAAAAGCCAAATACAACAATTGCGTCGCCAATAATATTTGAAAGTGTCATGTATATTACTTTAATAAAATTTTGTTTTGGCATATTAATACTGTCCAATGCTACTCCCGTAAACCTATCAAGTGGCAGTAACAGTCCGTAAACACAAAATATCCTAAATACACTTGCCGTTGCGGCGTATTCTGGACCACCTAATATAGTTACAAATTCTTTTGCAAATACAAATGAAAATGCCATCACAGGCAGCAGCATTAATGTAAGCCCACCTGCATTTTGATAATATATTTTTTTAACGAGTTCTTTGTTCCCTTCGATACTTGCCTTCGACATGCTTGGAAAAGCAGTCATTGCAAAACTCCTAACAGGTATTTCAATAATCTCGGTTAGCTTAAGTGGAATACTGTATAGTGCAACCCCTGTAACTCCTAAAAATGGACTTAATCCCAAAATAAATGTATCAGCACTCTTTAATAAATTTGATCCGATAAGCGTACCGGAAGTATATTTTCCAAAATTTAATATTAACTTATTAGTACGTTTTTTTGCTTTAAAAACATATCTTATTCCATCCCAGTTTAGTATCGATGCAATAATTGAACTTAGTATATTGGTAATTATATATGCCCATAATATTACAAATATACCGGATTGGAAAAAAAAGTAGTTAACTACTAAAAACAACATAAAAGTACCCACATTAATAATTCGTATTACAAGAATTTGATCGAAGCGCATTTTTGCCTGAAGTACTGATAATGAGTTATTAAAAGGTAAATTAATGATTGCAACCAAAGGAAACCAATTAAAAAATAAAGTAAACCCCGACTGTTGTATTTTATCATTAAAAAAGTAATTAACAAGTGCTACAATTATTACCAATAACAATGTTGAAGACAGGTTAATTGTATAATTTGAACCTATAAGCTGTTTAGCTTCCAGCTCGTCGGCACCTGACAGAAATCTTACGATAGCTGTTCGTGTAATGCCAAACCGAAGCATATCAATAAAATTAAGTGTAGTAATAAACAAAACCCACTCTCCAAATTCATTTGTTGGCAAACTGCGTACGAGTAAAATAAATGATAGAAATCCAAAAACAGCTACTGCTCCGTTATTTGCCAACGACAAGAAGTTATGGTTTTTAAATATTTTAGCTAAGTAACTAACCACAGCCTATCCCCTTCTATTAATATTTATATGATATTTAAAGGGCCTTTTGAGTAAGTGTAAAATTTTAGCAATAACATCCGGTTTTGTAAAGCTGGGCACATCGGAGAGCAATTCATCAAGATTGAACAATTCAACTTCATTTATTATAACCATTGGTTTATGCAATGCAATATCTTCATAAGTATTGAGTGCAGTTTTATCAGCTTTTGATAGTGTATTACGAGCATTTATTATGTACAATGACATATCTACATTACTGATAAGGTTAATAGGGTATGTATTATAAACAATAGAAGGTATTTCAATAAAAATAAAGTCGTAAGGTTTGTTTTCTTTCCTTAAATATTTTGTACTAATAAGCTGTTGCAGGTTTTCAACATCAATAAAATCATCAGTAATTTTATAAACGTACGAATAATTATAATCTCTATCTTTATCACTCGAATAATTAAGTGATAATACGCTATCGCCAACTTCTCGTAAACGATTAATTATTCTTTCGGAAATAATAGTTTTACCAACTTTATCTTGTGTACTAAAAACAGTAATAATGTATGGTCTGGTCTCTACTTTATTTATATCTTTGTTAAGCGACAGTTTAATATTTTGAATAATAATATTGATAAGTCGCTGACTAACAAATACGAGTTCATTTGCTTTGCTACGTGCACTTAGTCGCGGAAATGCTCCTGCAAGTTTCATTTTTGTAGCTTTTGCAACTTGCGATGGGATTTTCATCGAAGTATCGAAATATTCAAGCATTAAAATAATAAATGCTGTTAAGAAGAAGCCAAATGCTGTAGCCACCAATACTAAAAGTTTTGTTTTTGATGCATTAGAAGTAATTGGGAAGAAAGGTTCATCAACCATTTTAATATTTGTTGACATTTCTTCATTTTGCTGTTTCATTTTTGCCATATTCAAGCTATGCAATAGTTCGAGATATGTTTGCTGAGTAACCATAATATCTCTTTCAATACGCTTAAGCATTGCTCCAAGGGGTGCAAATTGCTGATATGTTCTTACAAAATCTAACTTTCTTTTTGCCAACACAATTAAGGCTGCTTTCGACTCTTCCTGATTAATGGTATTCACCAACCACTGGTCGAGCAAATTTTTAATGGGTAACCCCTGAGACGAATGTCCGTATAAAAATAATTGATTTACGTACGATTTTATGTTATCTCGCAACTGTTGCTGACGTTTCTTCAATTTGTCAAGCTGATTAACTACCCTTTCATCGTAATCTGAAGCCAGCTCATTTATCACAATACTCTCGGTAACCTGAGCTAACTCTTTTTTCATCTGATTAATTTCATCGCTTTTTAAATATATGCTATCACGTGCAGTAAGATTAAGGTTAAGTTCCCTAATTGTAGCTGTTGATGAAGCAAGCCGTATTTGTTCATTCTGATAATATAAATCAAGATCTTCTTTTTGCCCTGCTATAGCCTTACTTTGTTCGTAATAGTTAATAATATTATTTTTCATATTGAATCTCAAGAGCCTGTCTTCAGCAGCCTGTAGTTTTTTATCTGCCGAGTCAACTTCCTCTTGAAAATATTTAACAACGAGGTTTGTTTCGTTTGAGCGTAAAAGTTTATAATTTTTCATAAATACTTTAGAAAGTATTTTTAGTGTTTGCTGACAAATACCCGGATCATCAGACGTATATATTAAACGAACAAGGTCGCTATTATTTATACGATATATTTGGATTTTACCAATGTACTGTACACTATAATGTTTGCTTTTCCCGTAATGCAATAACCCGTATATGTAGTTAGTATCGTTACTGGTATATGCTTTTGTTAAATTTGCTAAAGTTTTTCTAAAATCAGAAGGTTTAATACCCGGTGGCACTATTGGATCCTTTGAAAAATCTGTAGTATTATCAAATTTAGTATGTAAGTTGGTTAAAATTGGAATTGTGTTTGCTTCACCTGCTTGCTGGATAGATACATCACTTGATATTTGCTTTATAGCATAATCTTGAGAATAATTTGAATTAGATTTCTGTCTTGTACTAACTAATATTTTCTGACCGGGAGTCAAGGATCGTGTACTGATACCGTTTAACTCGCGAAGTTTACTTATGTTAACCCCATACCTTTTGGCAATTGAATATAATGTTTCACCGGGTTTAACAACATGATATCTACTATCAGTAGCCGGTTCTTTTTTAATAATTAAGGTTTGCCCGGGTGTTAAATAATTGCTACTTAGATTATTAAGAGACATTATCTCGCCTGGTGAAATACCATATTTACTTGCTATCAATGAAATTGATTCGCCCTGCTGTACAACATGACTTAAATAATTCTTACTTTCATCACTATTATTTAGCGCATTACCAGCCGGTTCCTTTTCAAGACCTGTAGAACCCCGGTTTGAGGCAGAAACCATTTTATCTAAATTACTTTTACTCCGGGCTGCTTTGTTTTTCTTTTTACTAATTTCTTTTTCCAGTGATTTTATCTCATTTTCCAAGCTATTAATTTGTTGTTCTTTTTGGCGTTCTATTCCTGATTTGTTGTTCTTAACAACAAAGTCTTTTATTCGTTTAGGAATTGCAATTTGTAGTTTATCATAGTTAAATTGTGAAATATATTGAGCATTATCCTGTTCAAGCGAAAGATCCTGAGTTAACAGCTGTAAAGAAGTTTCAATAAGTGTTTGACGTGATTTAAGGAGGTTAATCATATTATCAAACTGCGCACTCGTTGTAAAAAAGTCATTACTTCTTTGCGAAGTAGATTCAATGGAGTAGCCTGTTGTTATACCGGTATAGATTACTGCTTCTGATTGGAAAACTTTTTCCTGATTACGAGTAAAGTAATAAGTAACAAAAGCAAAAATTATAGGTATAGCAATTAAGATAAGCCAGTTGCGTTTATATAGTTTTATGATTTGAATTAACTCCATATTATATTTGGCTTATCTTAATACTGTTATTAAATTAAACCTAATACCCGTAATAATTTCAAGTGTTTGGTAGTTTTTGCTAAACTCGGCAATTGCCTTATGATAGTCAATTGCACCTCTGGTTTGAATTTCCTTCAGTCTTGTATATTCTGTAGGAGTAATTTCTCCATTAAGGAATTCATTTTGCGCCATCTGCATCTGCATTAAAGTAAAAGCCTGATAGTCATTATAAATTCTAATTTGACTTTGCTGATTAACCAAATCGTTATAAACGTCAATTACTCTTTCTTGCAAAAATCGCCTGTTTATTTCTTTTTGAGTATATGATAACTCAATCCACTTTTTCTGCTTATTAATTCTATTCCTTCTATCTACCATAGCACCAATTGGAAACCTAATATAAAACATTGCAGCAAATGCAGAACGAAAAGAAGTTAAATTTGAATAATTAGAGAATTCTGATGAATTTCCGGGAGCAGATCTACTCCAATCATAATATCCCCAACGACCTCCAATAGCATCCAAGTTAACGCTAAAATATTCAAGCCACTCGCGAGCAGCAGATATTTTCTCATAATTATAATATTCAGCTTTTAGATCTTCGTATTTTAGTGCCGGGGAATTAAAACCGGCTGAGTCAACCAACACTCGCAATGGGGGTAAGCGATCTGTAATATCATCAGTTAATGGATTAAAATATATCGCATCCGATTTTGGTGTTTTCTGTGCATTTACATTTATGCAATTCAACATCAACAAAAAAAATATGAATATATGTTTAAGAAGTATTCTCATTATTTTCTACACTTTCAACTCTCTATTCAAAATATTATAATAACAAAAAAAATTAGTTTGCAAGCTACTAAATTATTATTATATTTTCAAAACAGATTTTAATAGTTATAAATTTATTTTCAACATTTTTACTTACACGTTTTCTTTTTGCAATAACGCAGGTATTGTCCTGAATATAAGCCTTATATCACCCCAAAAAGAATATGTTTCAGCATAATGATTATCCAATGCCTTTCGTTCATCATCAGACATCATCCCTTTCTTTCCTCTTAATTCAACCTGCCAAAGACCTGTAATTCCGGCAGGACCCATAAAACGGGCACTCCAATCGTCGGAAGTTAACTGTTCTGCTTCATAAAGCGGCAATGGGCGGTTTCCCACAATCGACATATCGCCTTTAAGCACATTAAAAAGCTGAGGTAACTCATCAATACTTGTATTTCTGATAAAGTTACCAACCTTACTAACCCGAGGATCATTTTTAATTTTTATAAATGCCGACGATTCATTCTTTTTCTTCTGTTCGATGTACCAATATTCACAAATTTTGTTACCACTAATATAAAGTACAGGTGAGCAATGTTCGCCCTTGGGTAGTTTTGCACATCTTGGGCAATCGGAGTTTAACTCACTGCTTTCTTCAACAGTTTCTGAATATTGATTTAAATGCTTGAGGTTTCCCAGCTGCTGGTCGGCTCCAACAAACATAGAGCGAAACTTAAGAAAATCGAATATCTTATAGTTTGTACCTACCCTTTTCGACTTATAAATAGGCTTACCTTTTGACTCAATTCTTATGGCCAATGCAACAATGATAAGGATGGGCGACAATAAAATAAGAGCAACCGAAGATGTTACAACATCAAATGCACGTTTAATAAAAGGGATTTTATAATCACGATAGGCTGATTCAGGCTTTAAATCTGCTTTATAAATATCACAAAATTTAATAATATACTCTATTCTATCATGCAACCTTGTTAAATCAAACGGAAATTGATATACGTCGTCAACAATTTTTCTTACTTTAAAAGCTGTTTCAGTAAATTTTTCATCATGCTCAAAAAGAAAAATTATAAAAGGTGTTTTTACAAATCCTTCGATTCCACGTATTAATTTTCCTATTGAAATTCCGTTCATCCCTTGAAGCCTCGCTTCGCAGATTATGGCATCAGGTTTATTTCCATCTTTCAAGTATGCTACTGCTTTTAGTC
>CAZGWS010000023.1:0-1524 GCA_964528805.1 uncultured Lentimicrobiaceae bacterium
CTGTAGAAAGTTTATTATAAACGGAAATAGTTACTACATAATTAGTCTTTATAAGAAAACGCCAAATACTGCTTTATTCTCGTTTTTGATGCTTTCTTACCAAAGACTTGAAAATGAAGAGTTTTCTTGCAGGCACATTGTGTAGAAGATTGCTTGTTGTTATTTTGCAAATCTCTCATCATCTTTTGTTTCTTTTAGTTTATATATATTATGTTCGAGCCATCCACTTTTTGTTACTTTTCTAAAGTCAAAATCATGCACATAGGGTTTTATATCTAAAAGAGGGGTCCCATCTATAATATCAACATCATTAATGTATAGTATATTTTTTTTAATTTTAATGAGGCGTACAATTGAAAAACCAATAGAATTTGGTCTGCTTGGTGCACGTGTTGCAAAAACACCATGTTCATTATCGTCCATAAATGGCTTAACCATTAAAGAAGCTTTCTTTGATAAATGAAAGTGATATATAAGGAAAATATGAGAAAAGTTTTCTAAATCTTGCAATCCGCTACTATATTTTGGAAATATTTCTACTTTGCCTTCATTATTTACTGAAGCAGTAGGTTGTATCGGTGTTCCTTTAGCTTCCTTGAAAGGTGTATGTATTATTCCGATTGGATTGTATATTATTCCGCTCATTTTCAGTCTGTTTTGAAATGTTACCAAACAATCTTTTTTCAATGCATCAAAGGTAGTTATTGTTTACAAATAATTGGATTTATATTATGGAAATATTCAATAATTCATCTAATATTTTTAAATACAATACTATGGGTTAGAAATCAAAAAGGAGGCGTATTGCCTCCTTCCCTAATAATTAATTTTACATTTATTGGTAACTACATTTCTTTAATAGCTGCAATTAGTTGTGGAATAACTTTGTTAACATCGCCAACGATACCATAATCGGCAGCTTCAAAAATTGGTGCTTCGGGGTCTTTGTTAATAGCAGCTATCACTTTCGACGAGCTAACGCCACCCAAGTGTTGAATTGCGCCCGAAATACCAAAAGCTAAATACAAATTAGGAGCAATTATTTTACCTGTTTGACCAACATGCTCGGTATGAGAGCGCCATCCTTCGTCAGATACAGGACGTGAACATGCTAAGCCGGCACCTAACAAATCGGCCATCTCTTCTAATCCGCCCCAATTATCGCCACTTTTCATACCACGACCACCCGAAACAACAATCTCGGCATCAGTTAACAAAACTTTACCGGTAACCTTGTTAGTTTCCTTAACTGTTGTTGTAAATGCAGTAGCATCAACAGCAGGGTTAATTTCTTCTATGGATATATTATTATCAGTTTCAACTAACTCAAATGAATTTTGCGATAGTGTTAGAATTTTAATATCTGTATCAAATTTTACATTTGCAAAAGCCTTGCCTGTAAAAACTTTCTTTTTAACTATAAATGGATCGTAACTAACAGGTAATGCTGTAACTCCACTTACCAACCCTGCATCTAACTTAATAGAAACTCGAGGGGCTATTGCTTTACCAAGGTTGGTATTG
>CAZGWS010000023.1:1624-20413 GCA_964528805.1 uncultured Lentimicrobiaceae bacterium
TTGTTACATTGTTGGATTGTTGGATTGTTGGATTATTAATTAATATTTTAGTTTGATATTCGTGTAGCTTATTAATTGGTTTAGTTCTTTTGGGAGTTCATTAAAATTTCCCATTAGATAGTCAAATTGTTCTTTGGATATTAATCCTCTTATTTCTGATTTTTTTATCCAATCAATTGATTCTAATAATGAGCCATTACTATATCTGTAAAACTTAATTTTATCTTTTTTGTGATACCTACCAAAGCCTTCTGCAATGTTTGCTGAAATAGAATCCGCTGAATTAACTAACTGTTTACCAATTGTAAATTTTGCAAAATTTTCCCAAGTATTAACAATATTCCATATTTTATTACTTAAATCGAATGATCTATTATATGCGTATATTTTATCGATACTTAAATATGTATTTTCCATAGGGATTTTTGACACTGTTTTATTGTTGGATTGTTTCATTGTTTAGATTGTTGTATTGTTTCAATATTTCAGCAATTTTAACAGTTTAACAATTCAACCATTCAGTCATTTACAATACTTTAGCTTCTTCATGTAATAAAGTGATTAGCTCTTTAGCATTTTCTTCATCAATTAGCTTGCAGGCTGCTTTTGGTGGAGGTAACTCAAAGCTTTCAAACGATGTTCTTTCGTCAGCAGCTACAGGTTCCTTAACTACAAGAGGCTTTTTGCGTGCCATCATAATTCCGCGCATTGCAGGAATACGAGGCTCTTTGGCGATGCCTTTTTGTACAATACAAACAACGGGCGTGGCAATTGTGAGTACTTGCGATCCACCATCAATTTCACGATTAACAATGAGTTCACCATTTTCAATATTTAAACCGGAAACGGCAGAAACTGAGTTAAAATCGTGAATTTCAGCTAACATTCCACCAACTGCGGATCCGTTATAATCAGAAGCTTCAATACCTGCAAAAATAATATCATAATCTCCGGCAATTTCAGAGAGTTGCTTTGCAACAAAAAATGCATCTTTAGCCTCAGCATCAATTCTAATTGCATCATCAGCACCAACGGCAAGTGCTTTGCGCAAAGTTGGTTCCGTAGCTTTTGTACCTACATTTGCTACAGTAATTTTTTCTATTCCACCGGCTTCTTTAAGTTCTATTGCACGGGTTAAAGCAAGCTCATCCCAAGGATTAATAATCCACTGAACACCCGTACTGTCAAAAGTAGTGTTGTCTCCCGAAAATTTAATTTTCGTGGTTGTATCAGGTACATTACTTATTAAAACAAGTATATTCATATGTGTTTATTTTAGTTATATTTGTATTATAATTTCATATGTTAATCAAGGTACAAATTTCGTAAAAAATTGTTTACAAATTACAATGCATGCATAATAATTTTTTACGTTCTAAAAGTTAAATCTTTTTAGCTTTCTTTCTAAAATACTTTTAAGAATCTCGGCGGGCTTTTCAAATTTATTTGCAAACATCATAGCAGCAATAATATATGGTTTATAGCCTGCCTCATGATAGGTGTTTATCCTGAATTTTTCAAAAACATCACCTTCAACTTCGCCTTCTTTACACGACACTCCGGAAATATCGGCAGGTAAACAATGCATATACATTGCATTACCGGCTTTAGTTGTGCTAAGCATCTTTTCAGAATATTCCCAATTTTTAAATTTGGCGTTATTTTGCAAAGCTTTTTGTTCAAGCTGTGTGAGACCTACTGCATCTTTATTTTTCAACAATTCAGTACGCTGCTGCATAATGCTAAATGGTGCCCAGCTTTTTGGATAAACAATATCAGCATTTTTAACAGCATCTTCCATTGAGTGGCTTACTTTAAACGAACCACCACTATTTTCGGCGTTTTTCCCTGCCAGTTCAACGATATCAGGAATTAGGTCATAGCCTTCGGGATATGCTAATTCAACATCCATTCCATATCTTGTCATTAATGCAATTATACCCTGTGGTACTGACATTGGTTTACCGTAACTTGGTGAATAAGCCCAGCTCATTACAATCTTTTTGCCTCTAAGAGCTTCAAGCGAGCCATAAGTATTTATTAGATGCAGTAAATCGGCCATGGACTGTGTTGGGTGATCTTTGTCGCATTGAAGATTAACAATTCCGGGACGTACCGGCAACACTTTTTTTGCGTAACCTTCATCTAAGGCTGCAGCCACTTTACGCATGTATTTGTTACCCTCGCCAAGGTACATATCATCACGGATGCCAATGTAATCTGTTAAAAAAGAAATCATATTAGCAGTTTCTCTAACAGTCTCGCCATGTGCTATTTGCGATTTTGTTTCATCCATATCCTGAACGGTAAGACCGAGTAAGTTAGCTGCAGATGCGTATGAAAACCGTGTTCGTGTAGAATTATCTCGAAAAATTGATACTGCTAACCCCGAATTAAAAACTTGCGATGAAATATTTTTATTACGCAATTGTTTTAGCAAATCTGCAATTTCCAATATGGCTTTTAAATCATCATCAGTTTTTTCCCATGTTAACAGGAAATCTTTTTTATATAAATTTGATTTTAATTGTGCTAAGTTTTCTATTCTATCTGTTATTTTCATTTTGTTTTGATTTTTATTTTACCGCAAAAGCACTATGAATTGATTCATATAAAAAAATTTGTTATTGATATCAATCTGATTCGTTTCGATTTATTTTCCATTTCTAGCTAAGCCGCTAAGATTGATTTTGGAACAAGTTTTATGTCAAAAATTTTGATTTATTTATTTATTTTCTTTGCGGCTTTGCGTGAAATACATTATTCCTCAGATATCTCATAAGCAAAAGCAGCATAAAATGCTGAGGCTACAACCAAGTCGTTTATAGCAACTTTTTCGTTTGGAGCATGTGCCAACACTTCGTTTCCAGGTCCGAAACCAATAGTAGGAATTCCATATATACCATTAATAACCACACCATTTGTTGAAAACGTCCACTTATCAACTAATGGTTTTTTACCGAATAGTTTTTCGTATGAACTAACGCCTGTTTTAACAATTTCATGATCTTCAGGAATTTTCCATGTAGGATAATATTTTTCCATTCCGTATTTGAGACCGGTATAAGCTACGCCTTCATAATTAAGAACCTCAACTTTGGCATTCATCCCTTCAATTAGCTGTTCGATTTCTTTTACCGCCGATTCTTTCGTTTCGCCCCAGGTTAGTCTTCTGTCGAGATGCAACCGTGCAAAATCGCTAACTGCGCATAATGATGGGCTTTCCGAAACAAATTCTGAAATTGTTACGCTACCTCTTCCTAAAAATTCATCATAAGCGAGCAATTCGTTTAGTTTCTCAATCTTGAGCGCTACTTTTGAAGCCATATAAATTGCATTCTTGCCTCGCTCGGGTGCCGAACCATGCGACGACACTCCATAGAAGCTAACATGAATCTCCATTCTTCCTCTATGTCCTCTGTAAATATTTAGGTTTGTTGGCTCTGTACTAATCGCAAAATCGGGTACTATCTTATCTTCTTCAACAATATATTTCCAACAAAGTCCATCGCAGTCTTCTTCCATTACACTACCCACAAAATATATTGTAAGGTCTCTGTCGAATTCCAGCTCCTTTAATATTCTACCGGATGTAACAAAAGATGCCGGACCACCTTCCTGATCAACGCTACCTCTACCGTGCACAAAACCATTTTTAATCTCACCACCAAGTGGGTCGAAATCCCAGTTGCTTAAATTGCCCATGTCAACAGTATCCATATGCCCATCAATGGCAATAACCTTTTTGCCGTTACCAATGCGCCCTATTACATTTCCTAAACCGTCAATTTTAACCTCATCAAAACCGGCTTCTTCCATCTGTCGTGCTAACTCTAATTGTACTTCTTTTTCATCTGCGCTAAGCGATTTTATTTTAACTAATTTTGATAAATTTTGTGCTGTGTAGTCTGAATATTTCTCACTCAGGCTCCTAATTTTTGAATAAATGCTTTTCATTTTAATTAATTATATTTTAATGTGTAAGAACGCAAAACCCCGATAAAGAGTTTGCTAAATTACAAGAATTATCAATATTTAACACCTATTGCTCGGTGCTAACATCGAAAGAGTTAAAGGTGTAATATCCTACAAGTCGATCATAAGCAGGCACTTTCTCGCTATAATATACATAAATTGAATATTGATTCTTTGTTTCCCAATGATTGCCTTCAATAACGGAAACTCTGCCTCTTGTGCTGCCATTGTCAACCACAGCAAACAAATAATCGTAATATCCCTGCTTTAAAAATAAACTACCATGATACATATGCAACTTTGAATCGTACTCCAATTTACCTTTATCATCTAATTGCCAATTGTTTAGTGCCCCTAATAAATAAATACCTGCATCTTTTATTTGAGGCTGTTTGAGCCAAAACTCAACATGGGCATATTCACCTTCGGTACTCGGATTTTGTCCGCTGCGTGCAGTTATCAACTTATTACCATCTATACCAGGCTCAGCTGTATATGGCTTATCAGCACGGTTATAATCAGTATGTAAAATAACAACGTAGCCATTAGGATTATTAATAATTTCTTTAATGTACATCGACTTATACCAAAAACTTTTCATATCAAAGTTTCTGAATTGATTTCCTCCCTCAAACACAATCCCCTCGCTATAATCAAAATTCATTTGATCACTCATAATTGATGTAGGTTTTATATTTTCTTTAACGTTATCCCACCTTCCATTTTGCTGAATTGTAACATTTATACGCTGCAAGGGCTCGGTATTAAATAAATCAGGTGTAAAAAGCTTAAGATCAATTTGTTGTTCTTTTCGTACAAATGCCAAATTTTTAGGATAGTAAGGTATATTAACTTCGACACGTACCAAAGGTTCGGTAATAAAAAACCTTTTGGTAAATATAACATTCTCATCATCAGGTGTATCAACATATACTTTTAAGATGTAGTTACCTGATAACTTTATTTTGATATCGCCACTAGGAAGAAAAGCGTTATAGTGTATATATGGTGGCACTGCATTTAACGAGAACTTATAGTTTGTAATGTCTTCTTCAAAAAAGCCATCGAGGTAATCCATTTGGTCGAGATCTGAAGTCTTCCAATCTTTAGTACAATGCACAAAAGTGTATTTAAAGAGGTACGACTCGGCGCTCATATCGTCAAATGACAATTGCAGTTTATCTGTTGAGTTGAGCTTAATAACCGGTGGCAGCAGTTGTTTACCAGGAGGATGTAGCAATACTGTATGTATATTACTATCATAAGTTAAATCCTTATTCTCAATGGTTTGCGAGTCTCCGTAGTTTAAAAAAGATAAAATAAAAATTGATATGATAATGAGTTTTTTAATCATTGTGGGTGATTTATATTTTTATAAATAAAAAACAATAAAGTAGATACAAGAAAGTCGGCATGATATTAAGTATCCTGCCAACCTTAGCTTTACGAATCACAAAAATATGAAAATAAATCGATGAAGGTTAATTAAGGAATTATATTTACTTCAATTGGATTGTAATGAATATGCCACCCCTGTGCTCAAATATGCAAACTTATTTAGATACGTTAAAAATTTAACAATATGCAATAAATTATTCATATAGAGAAAAAAAATGTCTAAATTGCGCTCCAATTAACACATGAATTTATATATATATGTCAAGCACTTTTGTAATTAAGAAAGGTCTGGATATTAAGTTGTTAGGCAGCTCAGAAAAGACCGTTGTTGACTTGAATGCTGATAGATTTGCCATTAAACCACCAAATTTTGTTGGGTGTTTTCCTAAAGTATTGGTAAAGGAAGGTGATTTAGTAAAAGCAGGGACACCTCTATTTTTAGATAAGTACAGGGATAACATAATTTTTACTGCACCTGTTAGCGGAAAAGTTGAAGCAATTAAACGCGGAGCAAAAAGACGTTTACTTGAGATAATCATCGACTCTGACAACAAAAACGAAACAATTGATTTTGGAGCTTCCGGTATCAGCAATCTAAAAAAAGAAGATGCTATTGAGAAGATGCTTCAAAGTGGTGTTTGGCCTTTATTACGACAGCGACCATACTCAGTAATAGCGAATCCTGACGATACCCCAAAAGCAATATTTGTTGCCGCATATGATACTGCACCACTTGCCCCTGACTTTGATTTAATAGTGCATGGTCAAGGTGAAGCGTTTCAAGCCGGGCTTGATGTACTCACAAAGCTCACACAAGGAAAAGTCCATTTGAATGTTGACGTAAAAAAAACCATTTCAAAAGTATTTTTAAATTCTAAGAACGTTCAGATAAACAAATTTTCGGGACCTCATCCTTCCGGCAACGTTAGCGTGCACATTAGTAAGATAAACCCTATTAACAAAGGAGACATCGTTTGGTATTTATACCCACAAGACGTGCTTACAATAGGCAGACTATTTTTAGAAGGTAAATTTGATTCAAGTCGCATTATTGCATTAGCCGGATCGGAAGTAAAAAAGCCAAAATACTATAAAACCTTTATCGGAGCATCCATAAAAAAAATGGTAAAAAATAATATTAGCAGTAGCGATAACAGATATATTAGCGGTAATGTGCTAACCGGTGAAAAGATTGAGAAAGATGGCTTTGTTGGATACTATGATTCGCTGGTAACTATAATTCCCGAAGGAAAATATTATGAATTTTTTGGATGGCTGCTACCAGGTTTTAACAAATTCAGCTTCTCAAAAACATTTACATCGTGGCTGTCGCCAAATAAAAAATACCGACTTGACACGAACCTTCACGGCGGAATTAGATCGTATGTTATGACCGGTAAATACGAAAAAGTATTTCCGTTTGATATTTACCCAATGCAATTAATAAAGGCAGTATTGGTAAACGATATCGACAAAATGGAGAATCTGGGGATATACGAAATTGATGGTGAAGATTTTGCCCTTTGTGAAGTAATTGACACATCAAAAACTGAAATCCAGTCGATAATTAGAAAGGGCTTGGAATTGATGCGTCAAGAAATGAGTTAATAAAGTAAAATAAGATATATCGCATGAAAGCGCTTAGAAAATTTATAGATAAACAAAAGCCGCACTTTGAGAAAGGTGGAAAATTTGAAAAATTCCAGTCGAGTTTCGACGCTGTAGAAACACTTTTTTACGTTCCAAATAAGGTAACCACGTCGGGGTCGCATATTAGAGATGCGGTTGACATGAAAAGAACAATGATTGTTGTTGTAATAGCATTAGTTCCGGCATTATTATTTGGAATGTGGAATATTGGTCATCAACACTTCTTATCAATTGCCGAGACACCGGATAATTGGACAATGTTTTTTTACGGATTCCTTAAAATGCTACCAATTATAATTGTGAGTTATGTTGTAGGACTTGGTTTGGAAATACTATTCGCTCAAATACGACACCACGAAGTAAATGAAGGTTTTTTTGTATCAGGCTTATTAATCCCTATGATTGTTCCACCAGAGACACCACTTTGGGAAGTTGCAGTAGCAGTTGCATTTGCCGTAGTATTTGGCAAGGAAGTATTTGGCGGAACAGGCATGAACATTGTAAACCCCGCATTAATTGCCCGTGCATTTCTTTTCTTCGCATACCCCGGAAACATGTCGGGCGATCATGTATGGATAAGTGATATGGGTGACGCAATATCAGGAGCCACACCTTTAGGAAAAGCACTAGTTGGCAATTTCAGCAACATGCCTTCAACATATGACATGTTTATGGGTAATATTCCCGGATCAATCGGCGAAACATCAACACTAATGATACTCATTGGGGCAGTAATACTGCTTATTACAGGTGTCGCTAACTGGAGGGTGATGTTTAGCGTAATTGCCGGAGGTTATATAATGGGATTATTATTTAACCTTTGGGGCTTAAATGAGTACATGCATCTTGAAGCTTATAAGCACTTGATACTGGGAGGGTTTGCCTTTGGCGCAGTATTTATGGCAACCGATCCTGTTACAGCAGCTCAAACCAATAAAGGTATGTTTATTTATGGATTTCTAATTGGGGTTATTGCTATTCTAATCAGGGTATTTAATCCTGCCTACCCTGAAGGAGTAATGCTGGCAATACTTCTGATGAATGTTTTTGCTCCTTTAATAGATTATTATGTTATTGAGGCTAATATAAAAAAGAGACTCAAACGCATGAAGACTGCATTAACAAATTAAGAATCAAAAATATTTAAACTATGTACACTAACGGTTATATATTCAAATATGCAGCTATAATGGTAGTAATTGCAGCAGCCTTGCTCTCTACAGCTGCCATGCTGCTAAAGCCATTTCAAGAGAGGAATGTTGCTATCGATAAAATGGGAGGCATACTTGCAGCAGCTCAAATACCTGACGTAAATGCAAAAGACGCAATGGAGTTTTTTAATAAATATGTTAAAAAAGAGATTGTGATAAATCAGGATGGTAAGGTTGTTGACACATACACTAACGGTAAAATGGAAGACGGAAAAGCCTTTAAAATTGATATGAAAAAAGAATTATATCTAAAATCTCAGGGAAAACCTTTTGAGCTGCCTCTTTATATTATAGAAAGAAATGGAGCTAAGCTTTATGTTATTCCCTTTAGAGGTGTTGGACTTTGGGGTCCTATTTGGGGCAATATGGCTTTAAGCGATGACCTTAACACAGTTGTAGGTGTAACCTTTGGTCATAAAGGAGAAACTCCCGGTTTAGGTGCTGAAATAACTACTGAGCACTTTACTAAGCAATTTGTCGGCAAAAAGATTTTCGATGAAAATAATAATTTCACATCAATAAAAGTTGTAAAAGGTGGTGTTAAAAAACTACCTAAGGATCAGCGCATTCATGGAGTTGACGCTATATCAGGGGGTACAATTACCAGCACAGGTGTTAACAACATGATTAAAGATCTACTAACTTGTTACATACCATATTTACAAAAAAACAGATAGAAAATGAGCGCAATAAAAAAAGAAAGAGAGCCTCTTTTTTCGGCTAAAAATATAAAACTGATAAAAGGTCCGCTAAACCTAAACAATCCAATTACCGTACAAGTGTTAGGTATTTGCTCGGCATTAGCTGTAACAGCAAAGCTTATACCGGCAATTGTTATGTCAATATCGGTAATTGTGGTAACAGCAGCATCAAATGTTGTAATTTCATTTCTTAGAAACGGAATACCCCCTCGTATTAGAATTATTGTACAGCTGGTAGTAATTGCTACTATGGTGATCCTTGTTGACCAAATATTAAAAGCATTTGTTTACGATGTAAGTAAACAATTATCTGTCTTTGTGGGATTAATTATAACAAACTGCATACTTATGGGTCGCCTTGAAGCTTTTGCCATGAACAACAAACCTTGGCCATCATTTTTAGATGGTATTGGCAACGGACTTGGATATGGACTAATACTTGTAGTTGTTGCCTTCTTCCGTGAGTTGTTAGGATCGGGTACATTATTCAACCTTACCATTGTTCCAAAGTCATTTTACGAAATGGGATACCATAATAATGGATTAATGATACTGCCACCAATGGCTCTTATTACACTCGGAGTTATTATTTGGTTACAACGTTATTATACACGCGATTTAATAGAAAAAAATTAAAATAAGTTACCATGCAAGAAATATTTAACATATTTATAAAATCTATTTTTATTAACAACATGGTGTTTGCCTATTTCTTAGGCATGTGTTCGTTCCTTGCTGTTTCTAAAACTGTTAAAACATCTGTAGGACTGGGTCTTGCCGTAGTATTTGTACTTGGCATCACAGTTCCGGTTGATTATCTTCTTAATGAATACGTACTTAAAGCCGGTGCTTTATCATGGCTCGATAGTAGTTTTGCCGATGTAGATCTTAGCTTCCTGAGTTTTATACTTTTCATAGCCATAATTGCATCTATGGTTCAATTAGTTGAGATGGTTGTTGAAAAATTCACCCCGGCACTTTATTCTTCACTCGGAATTTTCCTTCCTCTTATTGCCGTAAACTGTGCAATCCTTGGCGGATCACTATTTATGCAAGAAAGGGATTATCAAAGCTTAGCACAGGCAACATCATTCGGACTTGGGTCAGGAGTTGGCTGGTTAATGGCCATTGTTGGTATTGCTGCCATCAGAGAAAAAATTAGATATTCAAATGTACCTCCCGCTTTACGCGGATTAGGTATTACGTTTATCATTACCGGATTAATGGGAATCGCTTTTATGAGCTTCCTCGGTATTAAATTATAAAAAAGAAACTAAATATTATATAAAATGACTTTACTACAAGTTGAAATTGGTGTAGTTATTGGCATGAGTGTCGCCATATTTTTATTAATAACGCTTTTACTTGTTTGGATACTACTTTTTGCACGAAAAAAGCTGATGCCACAGGGGAAAGTTAAAATTACAATTAATGATGAAAAATCTCTTGAAACTGACCCTGGATCATCATTATTATCTACACTGGCAATAAATAAAATATTTGTTCCATCTGCCTGTGGTGGCGGCGGAACATGCGGTATGTGCCATGTTCAGGTTAGTTCCGGCGGCGGCTCAATACTGCCCACCGAAAAAGGTTTCTTTACACGTAAAGAACAGATGAACGACTGGCGTTTAGCTTGTCAGGTAAAGGTTCGTGAAGATATGGAAATTAATGTTGCACCTGAAATATTTGGTATTAAAAAATGGGAATGTGAGGTTATTTCTAACGATAATGTTGCATCATTTATTAAAGAATTTATTGTCAGATTACCCAAAGGCGAGACTCTCGACTTCAAATCAGGCGGATATATTCAAATTGATGTTCCTAAAATAGAAGTTGACTTTAAGGATATGAATATTGACAAGGAATATCACGACGAATGGGATAAATTTAAAATGTGGGATTTAAAAATGAAAAATCCTGAACCTGTAATCAGAGCCTACTCAATGGCTAACCATCCTGCCGAAGGTAATATTGTTATGCTAAACATACGTATTGCAACACCGCCATGGGATAGAAAAAGAGGTGGGTTTATGAAAGTAAATCCTGGTATATGTTCTTCGTATGTGTTCTCTCGTAAACCAGGCGACAAAGTAACAATATCAGGTCCATACGGTGAGTTTTTTATTAAAGATACCCAGCGCGAACTAATGTTTATTGGTGGTGGTGCCGGAATGGCTCCAATGCGCTCTCATATATTTGATCTGTTTGAAACAAAAAAAACAAAACGAAAAGCAACATTTTGGTACGGCGGTCGCTCAAAACGCGAACTCTTTTATCAGGATCACTTCGAGAAAATTGAAAAAGAAAACCCAAACTTTAAATTTAATGTGGCATTGTCGGAACCACTTAAAGAAGATAACTGGAAAGGCTATGTAGGTTTTATTCATCAGGTAATTTTTGATAACTATCTTAAAAATCATCCTGAACCCGAAGATATTGAATACTACCTTTGCGGTCCGCCAATGATGATTTCAGCAATACTAAAAATGCTTGATGAACTCGGCGTTCCGGAAGAAATGATAATGTTTGATGACTTCGGAAACTAAAAATTGATAAAAACCTGATTAATATTTTGTTTAGCTTTTTTAAAATAATAATTCAAAATATACGTTAATCGCACATATACCATCTTAATATTAAAAACATGAAAAAAAATCTGTTTATTGTGTTGGCTTTGATGTTTGTAATAATAAACTTAAAAGCACAGGACTTCATTTATCTGCGCAATCAAAAACCAAGAGTAGCAGTAAAAAATATAAAGGTACTTAACGGCGAAACTACTTATAACCTTTTTGATGATAATACCGGAGCTGAATATTCAGTAAATAACAATCAAATTAGCATGATTGCTTTCGCAGATGGTAACATAAGGTTTTTTGAAAGAGAACAAAAAGTAATAAAACGGCATAATTATAAAAAAAATCTGATAAACTACCACTTATTCGATCTTATAGTTAATAACTTTAAATTATCCTATGAAAGAATTATTTCAAATGGTAAAATAGGAATTCAAATTCCAATTGCAATTGGATACGGTAATTATGATAATATATCAGGATTTGACGATGTATATAATACCTTTTATACCGGATTGTCAGTAAACTTTTACCCAACCGGGCAAGGTACTGTACGGTACTTTATGGGTCCCGGGATACAAGTTGGTGAAGGTGTTTTTACTGATGGTTATTATAATGACAGCAATCAATATACAAACACAACCATTAATACATTTGTATTTCGTTTTTTAGTTAACAATGGTATTATTTACACTCCAATTGATGCCCTAAGCATCTCATTAGTAGGATCATTGGGGATAAGATATACAAGCAAAGAAGACCATTGGTACAATCAAAATGTAAAAACAGTAGGAGCATTTTCAGCTAATCTTTCATACCGGTTTTAAACCATGACTCATGTATCGGTATATTATAGTTTTTTTTCTTCTTTTAAGTGCTTGTTCTCCAAACAAACCTAAATCACCCATAAGTTTATCAGGAGAAGCTCAGGGAACTTACTATTCAATTATTTATTACGATTCTGCGAATCGTAATTTTCAAACTGAAATTGATTCGATGCTCGATGCTTTCGATCAATCAGTTTCTCTTTGGGTACCACAATCAATACTATCACGAGTAAATAACAATGATAAAGATGTTGTTATCGACAAATATTTTATTGATAACTTCAACCTTTCAACAAAAGTAGCCATAGAAACCAACGGTGCTTTTGATTTTACTATTGGACCAATAGCTAAAGCATGGGGGTTTGGAAGCACAAAGCGTATTGATGTAGATTCGGCAACCATCGACAGCCTACTCAAATTTGTAGGTTATGATAAGGTTAAAATTGTTAACAATCATGTAGTTAAACAATATACCAACACAACATTCGACTTTAACGGCATTGCTCAGGGATATTCGGTTGACATGGTTGGGAATTATTTAATAAGTAAAAATATTCACAATTTTCTTATCGACATTGGCGGCGAAGTAACAGCAAGTGGAATAAAACCTGATGGAAAATTTTGGAAAGTAGGTATTGAAAAACCCGCAAAAGATCCTAATGACGAACGTAAGTTAACAGCAATTATAAAACTTGAAAACCTTTCGGTAGCAACATCAGGCAACTACCGTAAATTTTTTATTAAGAATGGAATTAGGTATTCGCACACTATTAATCCCGAAACCGGCTATCCAATTCAACGTAATTTGCTTAGTGCCTCAATAGTTTCAAAAAATACAGCTCTTGCTGATGCCTATGCTACCGCTTGTATGGTTATGGGGCTTAAAAAATCGATAGCTATTATAGAAAACAATGATAACCTTGAAGCATTTTTTATCTATTCTGACAATAATGGTAATTATGATGTTTATGCAACAGCAGGGTTTAATAAGCTAATTACCGGTGAGTTTAAATAATATTATCACTTAACTAAATAAGTGGACAATAGTTTTGGGCATTTTTTAGTATTTTGCAAGTCGTTAATAAACACCTTATAAAACTGCCATGCAATCAATACTAAGCCCTAATATACACTCACTAATTATTGTAAGCTTTGGGTTGCTTATTGTTGTGCTGGCTGCCGAAAGAATAGCAAAAGTTTTTCAAAAAATTAAATTACCGCTTATTACAGGCTTTATTGTTACAGGAATTATTGCAGGCTCATCAATGCTCAATTTTATTACTGATAAAGACTTAGATAGTCTCGATTTCCTTGTAGATATAGCTCTTTCAATTATTGCATTCTCCGCCGGCGCAGAACTCCACGTTGAAGAATTACGCAGTAGAATGAATAGTATAAAATGGATGACATTTGGACAATTAACAGTTACATTTATTCTAAGTAGTCTCGTTGTTTACTTCATGGCAGGATACATTCCTTTTATGAGGAACCTCGATATTAATTCAAAAATTGCAATATCAATTATTTTTGGGACAATTTTTGTTGCCAGATCACCATCATCTGCAATAGCTGTTATTAACGAGATGAGAGCAAACGGCCCGTTTACCAAAACAGTACTGGGTGTTACCGTTATTATTGATGTATTAGTAATAATTTTATTTTCAATTAGCTTCTCATTTGCTAAAGCATTTATTTATAACAAAGAAGTAGGTATTTTGTTTTTAATAATATTGCTTTTTGAACTATTGTTATCATTTGCTATTGGAATAATTATTGGAAATGTATTCAAGCTTCTGTTTCGCCTAAACATTAACAGCAAGCTTAAGCAAGTGTTTATAGTTTTAATCGGATTCTCTATTTACCTTTTGTCATCTTTAATAGAAACCACTTCATCACAAATATTTGAGCATGGTTTGGTAGTTGAGCCATTGTTAATTGCCATTATTGCAAGCTTTGTTATTACTAATTTTTCAAAACACAGAATTGAATTTTCAGAACAACTTGAAAAAATATCACCGGTTATTTACATTATTTTCTTTACGCTTATTGGAGCTTCATTATCTGTTCAAACACTATTAAGCGTGTTTGGTATTGCCATCGTATTCTTCTTTGTAAGATTAATAACAATGTTCGCCGGTGGCGTAGTTGGAGTTGTTGCTGCTAAAGATAATAAGAAATATACTTTTATCGCATGGATGCCATACATAACACAGGCTGGGATAGCTATTGGACTTACTGCGGTAGTTGCAAATGAGTTTCCGGTATGGGGTAAAGCATTCGAGACAATAATAATAGCAATTATAGTTATTAACCAACTTGTAGGGCCTCCCCTGCTAAAGTGGTCGCTTAATTTTGTAAAAGAGAGTCGGCGGCATGCCAAAAATGACTTGCAACAAAATACTCAAAATGCGCTAATAATAGGAATTGAGAGCCAGTCTATAGCTCTTGCCAATCAGCTTATTAAGCATAATTGGCAACCAACGCTAGTATCTGTTGATGATTTTAAAATTGACGATATTGTTGATTTTAAAGTTGTGAAAATTGATAATCTCAAATTTGAGAATCTGAAAAAGCTAAACTGCGATAAATTTGAAGCCATCGTCTTGATGCTATCTGATAGTAAAAATTATGAAATTGCTGAAATTATTTATGAGCATATTGGCACAAAATATGTAATTGTAAGGCTAAATAAACGAGAGAATTTTAATAAATTTTACAAACTGGGAACGTTGATTATTGAGCCAACTACTGCAATAGTTGGTTTACTCGACCATTTTGTCAGATCGCCAAATGCTACAAGCTTAATACTTGGTATGGACAACGGGCAGGACTCTGTAGATGTTGAAATTACAAATAAAGATATTCATGGAATGAGGTTACGAGAACTGCGGTTACCTAACGATATAATTATTCTGTCAATAAAGCGAAAGGGAAACATTATTGTATCGCACGGATATACACGTTTGCGAATTGGGGATATAATTACCCTTGTTGGATCTGAAAAAAGTCTTGAAAATATAATGTTTAAATTTGAGGTGTAATACAAACATAAAAATAATGCATTCACGATTATTGAAGTAAGTAAAAAATTACACACAGTCCATCATTAATTTTAAAACTTATCATACGCCCAAACAACATTTTGTTACATTTGCTTATCAACCAAAACTATTACATTGACAATTAATTATTTAGCTTTTAAAATATCATATATCATACTGTTTATTAACACTATTTTGTTTAATATTACAGTAATGGCACAGGATAGCATCGGTTGGAAGTTAACACCAATTACCTGCGATTCTGTTAATATTATACTTGAAGTTAAAATTGATCCCGGTGGCAGTATTCCGGTCTGGTTAATAAATTTAAGTGTTAACAGAGGACCATATAACACAATAATCGGTATGATAAAACAGTTAAATAGTAACAAAAACATCAAACTCAATTATATTACTGAATCGGATGATTGCAATAGTTTACAAATGAGTCGTTAGAGCAGTTATTTGCAAGTCCGTTTTACCGTATTAAAGCCCAATATCCAACTTAAGCTGGCTCTTTAGATTATCTATTTCAGGATATTTTTTAGTCATTTCGGCTAACTTCTCTTTATCAGTATATGCTATTTTCTTTTCACTTTTAGATGTAACAATTGGCTTTAATTTTATTTGATTATTATTTAAATTTGTTTTAAGAAATTCCAAAAGCGAAGTAATCGAAAGTAAATCTTTTGTAACTATCAACGAATCCACCTGATATTCTATTTCAAATGCCGGTTTCAACACAGGTTTATATCTATCTATTGCGTTAGCAAAACTTGGCGATTTCTCCTTGAACGAGTTAACAAATAAATCCCAAACCTCGCGAAGTCTATCCTGTGAAAACTCGTTTACAATAACTTCCTCCGGTAATTCACCTACAGATTCACTCTTTTTTCGTATAGCTTCCAAACTCTGCTTTATAGAAATATTTTTAATTACCCTTGCCCTGCCGGTATCTTTTGCTGATGCGGGTATAATTATTTTTCCGCTCTTTATTGCATCAGTATCCTTGGTTTCAACATTCTCAGATTTTACTAATTTGCTCTTGTTATCTTCTGTGGAATGCTGTTTATCTGCAATAGTTTCAGTAGATTTAGTAATATTTTTTTTATACTCAGATGTTTTCTCTGCAACTGAGGTTCTTTCAGTAACGGTACTATTATTGGGCTTCAAATTTAAAGATGCTGAACTACCGGCAGTAAGCCTGCTTAACTCCAGAAGTGCTATTTCAATATGCAGTGCTTTATTGCTACTTTCCTTATAATTCAGGTCAAATTTATTACATATACTAAGTGCATCTAACAAAAAAATAGATGAACACTCATTGGCTTGATGTGCGTATTTCTCCTTAAGTGAACCGCTTGCATGTATCAGTTTTATAGTTACCTGACTCTGTAACACCAACAGACTACGCAAATGTTCCATTAACCCGGTAATAAAATGCTGCCCGTCAAATCCATTCTCAATTATCTCGTTAAAAACAAGTAACACGTTTGGTATATCGTTATTTATAAGATAAGAAGTAACCTTAAAATAATACTCATAGTCGAGGATGTTAAGATTATCAATTACATCTTTGTAGCTAACTTTATTACCACAATAACTTACAATTTGGTCAAATGTTGATAATGCATCACGTAAAGCTCCATCAGCTTTTTGAGCTATAATATTACGAGCTTCAACCTCAGTATCAATATGTTCACTTTCGGAAATATAAGCAAGATAATCACTAATATTATCAACGCTAATGCGCTTAAAATCAAATATTTGACACCTTGAAAGAATTGTTGGAATAATTTTATTTTTTTCTGTAGTGGCAAGAATAAATTTTGCGTACGCCGGTGGTTCTTCCAAAGTTTTTAAAAACGCATTAAAGGCTGCGGACGACAGCATATGAACCTCATCAATAATATAAACCTTATAGTTACCTACTTGCGGCGGAATGCGAACCTGCTCAACAAGACGCCTGATATCTTCAACAGAATTGTTGGAAGCTGCGTCAAGCTCATGGATGTTAAAAGAGGCATTGTTATTAAACGATGTACACGACTCACACTTGTTGCATGGCTCAAGGTCATCGGTCAGATTCTCACAATTAATAGTCTTCGCCAATATGCGGGCACAGGTTGTTTTGCCAACACCGCGTGGACCGGTAAATAAAAATGCCTGTGCAAGATGATTATTCTTGATGGCATTTTGTAAAGTAGATGTAATAGATTCCTGACCAACAACCTGACGAAATGTTGCCGGGCGATACTTTCGAGCCGACACAATAAAATTATCCATACATATAAAATTAGGCTTCAAAAATAGTTATTATCATTGGAATAATATAGAAATTCATTTTGTTTTTATGCAATTTCGTCCGTAATGCTTATTTTCAGTATTTTTGGCATGATGGAAAATTTATTAATTTTTGTTCCAAAAAAAACAAGTAGGATACGATACGTATTTAAACTCGTATTTACCGAGCTGCTAAAAACAGAATTCAATCTAACATCTGATTTAGATGAATTTTTGTCGGCAGACACTCCTAAGTTTGTATATGCCGAAAAAGCATATTCCGATGATATTTTTTTTAGCTCGTCAGGATTACTTTCGCAAAAAGGTGTAAATAACATTGAAGTTGATCATATTGAATACGAGGGTAATACTGCCCTATTTCCAACGTATGATAAAAATTCATACCTGCCTTTTGATGTATTTTCTGCAATTTTTTATCTTGTTTCAAGATATGAAGAATACAAACCATATGTTAAGGACAAATACGGAAGATTTACAGCACACTTAAGTTTAAGTGCCGAATTAAATATTCTTAACAAACCAATGGTTAACATCTGGTCACTTGTAATAAAGAAAGTTATTCTAAATAAATATTCAGATTTTCATTTTCCGAAACGCTACTATCGCTTTAAACCTACATACGATATTGATCAGGCTTTTTCGTATTCACAAAAAGGCTTGGTTCGGTCAGTAGGAGGTTATTTAAATTCACTCAGAGAATTTAATTGGAAAGATATTATTCAACGTAGCCGCGTTATATTCTCAGGTTTTAAGGATCCTTTTGACACTTTTGACTTACAAATTAAATACCAAAAGAAGTATAATCTAAAGCCCGTTTATTTCTTCTTGTTCGGGCATTACGGGCAGTTTGATAAAAATATTAATACTCGAAATCGTATTTTTCGCTTTTTGATAAAAAAAATGGGCGATTATGCACAGATAGGCATCCACCCGTCATACGATTCGAACAATAATAACAAATTACTGCATAAAGAAATAAAAAATTTGGAAAGCGTTGTTAACAAAGACATTACACAAAGCCGCCAGCATTTTTTAAAGTTTACACTACCTGAAACCTATCGAAGATTAATTGAAGAAGGAATAACAAACGAATACTCAATGGG
>CAZGWS010000023.1:20513-22133 GCA_964528805.1 uncultured Lentimicrobiaceae bacterium
TACCAACCTTTTTTCACACAGCAATTTGGCGTTTTCTCAACAGGTAGTTTAAACCCCGATGTTATTGTGAATTTTATAAATAAAATACCTAAACACATAAAGCTTACTGAGGTAAATTTTAATAGCTTTAATAATATTGATGCTACCAAAAATAAAATTATTTTAAACACCAATTATTTACTCGACTTAATACCCGCCTATAATAAACTGTTGTCAAAATACTCAACAAATACAAAACGTAATATTAAAAAGGCTGCTAAAAATAAGCTAACATTTATGAAAGGCGTTAAACCCGAATTGTTAATCAAACTTTTTAAAGAAAATAAAGGCGCTGAAATAAGTAAGTGGAATGACAGCAACTACCTTGTTATACAACGAATTATGTACACGTCAATACATAAAGGATTGGGATTTACTTGTGGTATTTATACAGAGTACAACGAACTATGTGCTGCTGCATTTTTTATCAGCAACAGCAATAGGTTAACGTTTCTGTTTTCAGGAACTAACAAAATAGCGCGGGCTACCGGGGCAATGTCAATGCTAATCGATACTATTATCAAAGCTAATGCCACTACTCCGCAGATATTAGATTTTGAGGGCTCAAACAATAAAAATCTGGCACGATACTACAAAAGTTTTGGCGCACAGAAAACTACATACCCACATCTAATAATAAACAGATTAAATTTTATCACTAAAATTATCATGAAGATAATCCATAAATCTCAATAATTGAGTACAATCAATATTCTCTGATTAATATTATTATACCTTTGTAAAAAATCAAATTTTATCTTAAAATGAAACAGAAAACAATTTCTTTAGTTGTATTAGTGTTAGTTACACTTACAAGTTTTGCACAGGTTACAATTAACCAACCCGATTCAATAGCAGACGGTCCTTATTTCGAGAAACAAGGTGGAATGTCGGTATCCGGTTATTACAAAAACAATCAAAAAACAGGCAACTGGATTACATCATTTAATAATGGCCAGGTCCATATTGTTGAATACTATAAATACGGGAGAAAGAATGGGCTTTATTTAAAAATAAGTAAGAGAGGATACATTGTTGAACAGGAAGGATATGTAAACGATAGCCTGTCAGGAAAAAAGATGATATTTAGCATTGGCGGTAAAATAAAATTAATTGAGAATTATGAACATGGACTGCTCGACGGCAAAAAAACAATTTATTACGCACGAGGTGGTAAACAAGAAGAAAGTAACTATAAATTAGGTGCAAAAGATGGAACCACAAAATGGTACAATACCGAAGGAGCTTTAATTGCCAAATATAATTATAAAAATGGTTTATTTAATGGAGAACAGTTAACATACTACACAAACGATACGCTGCGCAGCAAACAAATATTTAATAATGATATTACTATTGGACCTTATAATGAATATTTTGAAAATGGTAGATTAAAAACAGCAGGCTCGTACAAAAATGGACTTAAAAGTGGCAAGTGGTTCGAGTACAACGAAGATGGCACTATAAAAACGACTACTAAATTTAGAAAAGGAGTAAAGGTTAATTAGGCAAAGGCAAGTTTGCCGTTTCTAACCTACCTTATACATAGATTACGCAACACTCTTTAGTTGAGTCAATTGG
>CAZGWS010000024.1:0-12846 GCA_964528805.1 uncultured Lentimicrobiaceae bacterium
TTTCGACGCCTTGCATCTACATCAAACTAAACGCATGAATTATTCAGGCTAACTATATTTATTCTATCATGCTACTTTTTAACAACCTTTACAACACTAACATTGTTGTTATCATCTTTAATTACAAGCGAATATACACCTTGGGCATATTGTTGTAGATTAATAATATCTTCTTCACCATATGATATTTTCTCAAATATCTGCTTACCGCTAGTATTCTTCAATGTTATATTTCTTTTTTTTGCATCGGCGAAAATAATGTGTAATTTATTTGTTGCAGGGTTTGGATATACTATAATTGCTTCTTTAGTGTTCTCCGATATGCCAACAGGAATTAAAATATAATCAATCTTTACCTCGGTATCGCTGCCGCCATCTCCGGTTGCTGTTAACGAAACCGTAAAGTTACCAGGAGAAAGATATTCATGCGTTGGGTGTTGCACAAGTGAAGAATCGCCATCGCCAAAACTCCAATTCCAAGTGTTGATGTTACCTGTTGATAAATCTGTGAAATTAACTAACAAAGGAGCTTCTCCAAAAGTGGGGTTGCCTTCAAAATCAGCTACCGGTGCATCTGCGTTAACAACAATGTAATCAGTTTTAATCATTTCATCGCTACCTCCGGGACCACCTACTGTTAACGATACGGTGTATGAACCTGCTGCAGTATAAGTGTAAACCGGAGACTGATAAACTGATGTACTTCCGTCGCCAAAGTCCCACACCCAAGTATTTACACTATCAACAGATAAATCAGTAAATGTTACTTCCAAGGGAGCTACACCGGAGCTCGGTACACCTTCAAAATCGGCAGTAGGGCTGGTGTAAGTAGGATGTATATAATTGGATTTAGTAAGAGTGTCGCTTCCCCCGGGACCAACAATTATGAGAGCAACAGTGTAAAATCCGGGATTAACATATTCATTATCAGGATTTTGCTCGGTGGATGTATTTCCATCGCCAAAGTCCCATTGCCATGTGGAAACACTATCAACAGACAAGTCGGTGAAAGCAACTAAAAGTGGTACATCGCCAGTAGTTGGTGTACCCTCAAAGCCCGCAGTTGGAATTTGTACCCAGTGGCATGAAGAAGCTGCAGTACAGCTTTGATTCGTAATCTCAACGTAGTATGAACCAGATACTTCTGATAAGTAATAATAGCTGTTAGCACCGGCAATAGGGTTCATTGTTTCACAATCATACCACTGATAACCCGTATAATTAGGTATAGCAAAAAGAGTATCGCCATTTTGTGATAGTGAAGTGTCAATAGCAATTTCCGAAATGTGATACCACGAAAGAGTATCGCAATTTAGTGCTTCAAGGTAATCACCCTCACCTGTTCGCCATTCGCAACCAACCAACAAGCTGTCGCCAGGGCAAAGTATAAGCGTATCGTAAACAAAGATGGGTGTTGTTTTTAAAAATATATGATCACCTTCAGATGAGCTAAAATTACCTGCCCAAATATCGGGCATAGAGTCGTTATTTAAATCTGCAACAGCAATATCGTGTGCATAAACGTCGTTGCTAGTGCTATTTTCAAAGCAAAGGCTAAACGTACCCTGCCCATCGTTGGTCCACACTTGCACTCCGTTTGAGCCGTATGAACCAAGTATTATATCATCATCACAATCGTAGTCAATATCGCTAATTACTACTGCTTTGGCATAATTGTTATTATTAATTTGTGCTCCGGCAGTAAATGAGGCATTTCCATCATTTAACCATATCTGAGATGGAACCTGCCAGTTTGATACTACAACGTCCATATCACCATCGTTGTCAATATCAGCGGCAGCAGCTCCGGAAGAAAAAGCATCACCTAATGACTGCCCGGAGTCGTAAAAGGATCCTGCTCCGGTGTTTATCCAAACTTTATTTGCCGTACCATTAGTGCTTGATACATATGCGTCTAAATCTCCATCTCCATCTAAATCGGCTAAAGTCGCCTGTGTACATGACGAGCCTGACAAGATTTGGTTTGTGTTAGTGAAAGCTCCAGTACCGTCATTTAACCAAACCTCACTTCCACTTCCGCTGTATGCAGGAGCAAAAATATCTGGATAACCATCACCATTTAAATCGCCTATCCCTAATTTTCGCATTGCAATTGATGTAGCAATCAGACCTTGAGAGAAAGTGAAGTTACCTAACCCGTTGTTAAGCCATACTTCACATCCGCTCCCTGAATAAAAAGCTGCTAATATAATATCTAAGTCTCCATCCAAGTCAACGTCAACAAGCGAAACACCAAACCATTCTTTAACAGTACCATATGATTGATCAAAAGTAAATGTGGCAGTACCATCATTCAAATAAACTTCCATATCATCATAAGCATCAACAATTACAGCATCAACATCTCCGTCGCTATCGATGTCGCCAAGTGCAACACCAAATGTTTCGCTATAAGTTCCAGGGTAGTTTCCCGTGTCGTTGTAATCGCAACACGAATTTTGACTAAATAAATTAAACGTACCTAATAGTACTGTAAATGTGAAAGATAATAGTAGATATTTTTTCATGAAATTTTTTTTCAAATATAGTTAATTAACCTGAATAATTTAAAGAACAAAAAAGAAGAGAGGAGAAAAATTTATCAACTTACTGATAAGCAGTGTCTATGAGATGTAGAAACCAACTTTCTCCTTTATGAGTAAAGATACTGGATATTCAGTTCTTGTTTATATTATCGAATAAGTATGCACAGGTTACGGTTGAAAGCACCCAATGCAGTTATCAAAGTGATGGCAAATAAGTTAAACTCCTAAAAGCAAAAGTGGTAATTGACTTGCCATCGGTATTTTGGTGCAAATGAGTACTCAGGAAAAGTAACTAATTACTTGAATTGGGTGTTTAGTCAAACTGGAGTAAGCACTTCTTTACTGTTTTGGCAAGTATGGTGTAATTAGTATTTTAATCCATACAGGTATATATTTGCATGTACATAAAAAAAGCAGCTACAAAATAACCTCTGTAACTGCTTAATAATCAAGTGGAGAATATCGGAATCGAACCGATGACCTCTTGACTGCCAGTCAAACGCTCTAGCCAACTGAGCTAATCCCCCGTTTCCGGCGCAAAAATAACAAAAATGATAATAATTCATAAGATAAAAAGCATTTTACTTAAAAAAGTTTGTACATTAGCAGAATTAAAATCAGCCGTGCGTTGATTTTTCAACCTGAATTGTCTATGCTAAAGTAAAATCCTGTAATATTATGCGACTATTTAACTTAATTGCCCTCATGTCATTGATAGTATTATCCTCATGTAATGATTCTACATCACAAAAAAATAACACGCCGGTAGCAATATTTACATTTGCTCCTGAAAATGCTGACACTGCCACAATTTTTACTTTTGATGCCGGTCAAAGTAGTGATGTTGAGGATCCTGTTTCTTCACTATTGTTTATGTGGGACTTTGAAGGACAACACAATTGGACTAAAGCTGTAAGTAATCCAATAGCAAATTATAAATATGCCAAAGCAGGTGAATATAACGTAACATTAAAGGTGATTGATACAGAGGGTTGGGTTGGTAAAACATCAAATAGCATAGTTGTTACCGACACTCTTTAAAATATTATCGATGAAGCATTTATTTATTGCCTTTAAACTAACACCCGATGATAACACAATAAATGTATATAATTCGTTACGTAAAGCTCTTAAATATAATAATATAAGATGGGTAGAACCCGATAAATTCCACCTTACATTAACCTATATTGGTAGCACGCCAGAAGATAAAATATCTTCTGTTGTAAACATTATTCAAGAAACCTGCAAGTCTCGTAGAGTAATTAATTTTAGTCTTAATCGTATTGGTATTTTTGGAAGCAGGTATTCACCTCGAGTTATCTGGTTTGGTGTTACAAGCAATAATAAGATAGAAAATATTGCAACAGAAATAATAAACCGCCTTGACAAAGCAGGATTTAATAAAGATAGGCAAAATTTTATTCCTCATATTACTATTGCCAGAATTACTAAGATAGTAGATAAGCAACTGTTTAATAAAGAAATGGAAGATGTAAATAGTATTTATTTACAGAAATCGGTATTTGATAAAGTAATATTGTTTGAGAGTGTTTTATCAAATAATAAAACTACACACAATGAAATATTTTCATTTTCATTTTCAAAATAAACTATCTCAAACTAATAGGAATTAACAGTATTATATACTTGAAATACAAAACCTTATCGAAATAGTTAATTCTAAATGCAACAAATATCAATCTAATAGAGTTATTACATATGTTTTTTATACTTTAGCCAATCATATTTATTACTTTGAGATACCGTTATTTTTACATATTATTTATAGTTTTTGTTTCGACATATAATACTACATTTGGTCAGCAAGTACCTGTATTTACACAGTATCGTAAAGCCCAAATGTTTTTTAATCCTGCGTTTGCCGGTATGCGTGACGGGATTTGTGTTAATGGCTTAATGAGACAACAATGGGCCGGATTTAAGGATTACTATAATGGAGAGAGTGCCTCACCCGAAGATTATTTAATTACAATTGATTCACCTGTTAAACTACTACATGGCGGATTAGGTGCTGCTATTATTCAAGATAAAGCTACTTATTATTGGAATGACATTAGTCTGCTTCTTGCATATTCATTTCATACAGAACTTTCCATTGGTAGCATTGGTATTGGTGTTGGTGCTGAGTTAAAAAATCTTACAGTTGACGGGTCAAAATTTAGGATGGTTGATGAAAACGATTTAATATTATTAAAGTCATCACAAGGAGATATGCGTTTTGATGCTAATCTTGGTGTGTTTTTCAAATCAAATAGCAACTATTACATAGGGGTATCTTTTACAAATATACTCAAAACTACATTTAAAAAACTCGACCCAAGTGGTAATGGAGATATATCAACCGATAGAACATTAAATATCATAGGTGGATACAACTACATATTACCTGGTGATCAACGTTTTGAGATTGAACCATCAATATTAATTCAAAGCAATTTTATTTCTACGCAATATAATATAACCACCACCGTTAACTACAATAGTCGTTTCACGCTTGGGTTAAATTACCGACTTCAAGAATCTGTTGGTGTAATAGTAGGTGTGAGATATAAAGATTTTAATATAGGTTATTCCTACGATGTTAATACCAAGAGATTAGGCGTTCCGGGAAGCCATGAAATAAGTCTTAATTATTGTTTTAAAATTAAAGCAGATCGCTCAAAAACGAGTTATAAAAACACGAGATACCTATAGTAAGATAATTTTTTTATCACAGATACATAGTAGGTTGTTATATTTTTTTTTACTTTTGGGCGCTATTAAAAGTTTAGGATACAAAAGGATTAAATCGCAATAAACAAAATTTTAATGATGAAGAGATTGTTTTTATACACATTGGTTGTAGTTTTTCTTGCCAGTTGCAGCAACTCCGGTAATGGAGAATTAGTAGGAACAAGAAAGAAATCTAAACCATTCTATCAGCCGGATCCTTATGGGATGGTGTTTGTACCAATGGGAAGTTATATTATGGGTGCAGGTGATGAAGACCTTACACATAGTAATCTTATTCAGCCAAAAACAATTTCTGTTTCAGCATTTTTTATGGATGAAACAGAAATTACTAATGATGAGTACAGACAATTTGTAAATTGGGTTCGTGATTCAATAGCACGCACAATTTTAGGTGATGTTGCCC
The DNA here is from genome assembly GCA_964528805.1 of uncultured Lentimicrobiaceae bacterium. Taxonomy (GTDB): domain Bacteria; phylum Bacteroidota; class Bacteroidia; order Bacteroidales; family F082. The sequence goes on from CAZGWS010000024.1 coordinate 5,707, forward strand.
CTGAAGATTATCTTATCGAAGAAAACCCTAAGACAGGAGAAGTTTATGACCCACCTTATCTTAACTGGAAGACTGATATAGACTGGAATAGCGATAACCAAGATATCAGAGACGCCCTTGACGAAATGTATCTACCTGAACATGAGCGTTTCTTCCGTCGTAAAGAAATAGACACTCGTAAGCTTATGTACGAGTATTATTGGGTTGATTTACATGCGGCTGCAAAAAAAGATTTCTCGGAAGATGCTGATTATCGTAATGCAGGGTTAGCTAACCGCCCACAAGGCTTACGCGACAGATCGGTTTATGTTAGAAAAGAAACAATTGCCGTATATCCTGATACACTCTCGTGGATACATGATTATACCTATTCCTTTAATGATCCACTGACACAAAAATATTTTTGGCATCCGGCATACGATAATTACCCTGTTGTTGGTGTTAACTGGAAACAAGCTCGTGCATTTTGTGTATGGCGTACAGAGTTACTTAACGCTCATCTGAGAAGTCAAAAAGGTGGCGTTGACCTTGCAGAGTTTCGCCTACCTACCGAAGCTGAATGGGAGTGGGCTGCTCGCGGCGGTTTTGCCTTAAATCCATATCCATGGGGCGGACCATATACCAGAAACGAAAAAGGGTGCTTCCTTGCTAACTTTAAACCTCTTAGAGGTAATTACATAGCTGACGGAGGAATTCGTACCGTTATTGCTGCTCACTATCCACCTAACGATTGGGGTCTCTATGATATGAGTGGAAATGTAGCCGAGTGGACAAATAGTGCATTCGACCCTGCTTCATATAACTTTACCTGGGACATGAACCCAAATTACACCTACAATGCAAAAGAGGACGATCCACCTGCTTTAAAAAGAAAAGTTGTTCGTGGCGGGTCATGGAAAGATATTGCTTATTATCTGCAGGTTACAACACGTGATTACGAATATCAAGATACTTCAAAATGTTATATTGGATTTAGATGCGTTCAACCTTACCTCGGACGTAACAAAGGTGATAATCCAAATAAAGCATCCAGAGTTTATAACTAACAATAATCTTACTAAAATCAAATTAATCATTTAATAATCATATAATTATGAGCTTATCTAGTTTTACCGAATCACGATCTTATAAAAAATTCATGGCAAAAGTTTATGGGTTTGGAGCATCAATAGTCTTGCTTGGTGCACTGTTTAAAATTAATCATTATCCTCATGCTGATTTGATGCTTATAGTTGGCTTAAGTACAGAAGCTATTATTTTCTTCTTTTCTGCTTTCGAGCCACCTCACACAGATCCAAAATGGAGTTTGGTATATCCTGAACTTGAAATTAATAAAAAAAACAAAGGGTTAAAACCTAAAATGACGGCTACTGATAGATTAAATGACCTTTTTGAAAAAGCTAAAATAGATGAGGCTACCATTAATAAATTGGCTGGTGGTATGGAGAAGCTTTCTGATAATGCCCTTAAACTTAATAGTGTTGCCGATGCTGCTGTTGTAAGTGAAGAGTTTTACACTAACTTAAAAACTGCATCGGGTTCCGCACAGGAATTATCAGAGGCGTTTGGTAAAAAAGTAGAAGCCACGAATGAATATTCAGATAACCTACATAAAGTTACTGAAGGTGCAGGCATACTGGCAAATGCATACGAACAGGCTGCCGATACAATGAAGTCTGACACCGTTGCTACAGATGTTTTTTCTAGTACTGTTAAAGCTGCTACCACCTCAGCACAAAGTTTGGCAGATAGCTATGAAAAATCTGCTGAAGTTCTTTCAAAATCAGTATCAGCACTTGATTTTACTGCCGTTGAAGGTGATGCTTACAATACCCAATTGCATAAGATTTCTGAAAATTTGTCAGCATTAAATGCTATTTATGAAATTCAATTGCAAGGAACTAATACTGCTGTTGAATCATCAGAAAAACTACAAAATACTATGAATGAATTTCTGGCTAAACTCGAAGCTTCCACTGCATCTACTGCCGAATTCTCAGGACAAATGGAGACTCTTAGCCAACGCATGAGCTCACTAAATAAAGTTTATGGTAACATGCTTTCAGCCATGAGTGCTAACGCTTAATTGCAATCATACTTATAATTATTATTAATTAATTAATATTTAAAAAATGGCTGCATATAAAGAAACCCCACGGCAGAAAATGATTGCCATGATGTATTTAGTACTCACGGCATTACTTGCACTTAACGTTTCTAAAGAAATATTGGATGCATTTCTGGTTGTTAATAAATCAATGGAAAGCACAAACGAAAGCCTTACAGCAAAAGTAAATGAAAAGTATGCTAAGTTTGAAAGCCAATACAAATTGAATCAAAAAAAAGTTGGTCCTTACTGGCAAAGTGCACTAAATGTTAGAAAAGAAGCTGTTAGTCTTGTAAAATATCTTGAGTTTATGAAGTATAAACTTGTTGAGGTAAATGAGAGAAAAGACTCAACTGAAATTATGGATCTTTATTTTGTCGATACAACGATAAATGGAGTTCGTAAAAAAGTACTCGACCTCGCAAGTGTTGATACAAAAGATAAATATAACGAAACTACTTTCTATTTGATGCGTGAAAACAAAAATGGAGAGGCATACAATATGGCAAGTAGGATGCAGGTTTTTCGCGATACGTTATTAAGTGTAATGGGATTACCGGAAAACTCTACTAAAGTTGGTCTGATTACAAATATGGAGGGTCATGAATATCGTGATGCTGACGGTGCTACTCAAGATTGGGAACAACATAACTTTTATCACACAATATTGGCTGCAGATATTACAATTATTAATAAAATAATTTCCGAAGTACGCTCCGGAGAATTTAATGCCCTTAATTACTTGTACGCTAAGGTTAGCGAAAAAGATTTTAAGTTTGATAATATCGCCGCCAAAATAATACCAAAAAGCACATATATTTTTAAAGGACAAGATTATGAAGCAGAGGTACTTGTAGCTGCGTACGATTCAAAAACGCAACTCGAAAGTAAGGTACTTCAGGGTGCAACCAAATTGAATGATAAAAATATCGGTAGGGCTAAAACAATTTTGGGTGAAGACGGAACTATAAAACTTAAGTTCCCTACCAACAGAGAAGGTGAACAAAAATATGCCGGTGTTATCGAAATGCGCGATCCTGTTACTGAACAGATTGTAAAATACGATTATGAGGGTTCATATTTTGTTGCACCACCATCATTAACTGTTGCCCCACTTAAAATGAATGTATTCTATCTTGGTGTTGATAACCCGGTTTCAATATCTGCAGCAGGCTTATCGAAAAATCAAATTAATCCTACAATTAGTATGGGCAAACTCATAAAAAAAGGTGATCAGTGGATTGTTAAGATTGACAAAAAAACCAAAGGTAAAAACATCGCTGTTGTTAGTGCAACTGCAAAAATTGACAAGAAACTGTATAACCTTGGTAAAGCTGAGTTCAGAGTTAAGCGTGTCCCCGATCCAAGTGCTGAAATTGGCGGGATGACTGATGGGAAAATTGATAAAAATGTACTGCTCGCAAATAGCGCAATAATCCCAAACATGAAAGACTTTGAATTTGATATCTATTTTGTAATTAATTCCTACAGATTTGGTGCAATTATTAATGGCGACTGGTTTGAGAAGAATGTTAAAGGAAATAGGTTTACCGAAGACGTGAAGAAAATTATTAGGAATGGAAAAAGAAAACAAAAATTCTTTTTTGATAACATTCAGGCAACTGGTCCCGATGGCTCAATTAGAAGTCTTAACCCTATTAACTTAGAGATTAAGTAATATAAAAAATACTGAAAAATGAAAAAATTATTTGTAGCTTTTATTACACTTTCGATGCTGTTTTCTTTGAGTGCAGTATCTCAAATAATTAATGAAGCACCCGTTGATGGGTTGTTTCCGGAAGAAAGTTGGAGTGTAAACCAAAAGCCAATTCCATATCCTCATGTGCGCAAAGCTGATGTAATGTGGAAGAAAAGAATTTGGCGGGAGATTGATTTTAGACAAAAATTTAATCAGAAGTTTTACTATCCTGTTGATCAACAAAAGGATTGGAAATCGTTTATTATGGTGCTACTTGATGCCTTAAAAGAAGGTGGTCAGATGACAGCATACGATATCTCAAATACCGATGAACTACTTGTACCTATTACATACAATGAAATTGTTGGCAGACAGATTGATACTATTCATAACATTGGACGCCGCCCATATCCGCCATATGAAGAATTCGACACTATGATTATTACAAATTTCGATCCCTCAAAAGTTATGCGTTTACGTATTAAGGAAGATTGGTATTTTGATAAACAAAGAAGCCAGATGATGGTTCGTATAATTGCACTATGCCCTGTACTTATTGTTGAACGCGACGGACAGGAGCAAACATCACCAATGTTTTGGGTTTCGTATGCCGAAGCGAGAAACGTTTTTGCGCAGGCTCTTGTTTTTAACCAGTTTAACTCTGCGCAACGCCTTACTTACGACGAGCTATTTTGGAAACGATTGTTTGATAGTTACATATACAAGGAGCAAAACGTTTACGACCGACGTATAAATGCTTATGCTACCGGTGTTGATGCCCTGCTTGAGTCGGAAAGAATTAAAAACGAAATGTTTAGTTTTGAAGAAGACCTATGGCAGTACTAATATTGTAACACTAAAATTTAAACCTCTCATGTATTTGAGAGGTTTTTTTTTGTCCATCTGTAAACTTATAACAGCAAATTACAATTATGGTATTCTGAGAAATAAACTAACTTTGTAAAGTAATTTTTCATTATGTCGAATATTTTTCAAAATGATATAACTTACCTTAAAGGTGTTGGCCCACATAAAGCCGAACTATTAAAAAAAGAGTTGGGTATTGTGGTTTTTGATGATTTGCTAAATTTATTTCCGTTTAGATATGTTGATAAAAGTAAAATATACAAAGTTACAGATGTTACTTCCAGTTCAGCATATTTTCAGTTAGTTGGACGAATTACAAACCTTGTAAAAGTTGGAGATAAACGCACAAGATATGTAACAGCTACATTTACAGATGATTCAGGAAGTATTGGGTTGATATGGTTTCGTGGGCTTCAGTGGGTAGTAAATCATTTTACAAAACCTGCAAAAAAATATATTATTTTTGGTAAACCAACCGTCTTTCGCAATACATTTAGCTTTATACATCCCGAAGTAGAAGATTATAATGAGCAGTTAGTTAAAATAACTGGTCAGCGACTTGAAGGTATCTACAGATCGACTGAAAAATTGAAAAATACTGGTCTTGGAAGTCGCGGTATTAGCAAACTACAAAAGGAATTACTCAATAATTACTCGGGTAAAATAACCGAAACATTACCTGATTATTTGATATCTAAGTATAATTTGCTTGGAAAGCAAGATGCAATGATAAATATACACTTTCCTGCTAATTCTGAAGTTATTCCAAAGGCACAAAGGCGATTGAAGTTCGAGGAATTACTCTTGATTCAGCTTCAGTTACTTCAGCAGAAAAATTCGTTTGTAAAAAAAGTAAAGGGACATATTTTTAGCGTTGTTGGGGAGGCATTCAATAATTTTTATAACCATAACCTGCCATTTGTACTTACAAATGCACAAAAACGCGTAATAAAAGAGATTAGAGCTAACATGCGAACCGGTTATCAGATGAACAGACTGTTACAGGGTGATGTTGGCAGCGGCAAAACGTTGGTAGCACTAATGTGTATGCTTATTGCAATGGATAACGGATTCCAATCCTGCATAATGGCCCCAACCGAAATTCTGGCAACACAGCACTACAATAGCATCCAAAATATGTTGCAGAATATGAAAGTAAAAGTTGAGCTTCTTACCGGATCTACAAAAAAGAAAAAACGAGCTGAGATTCATCAAAGTTTGCTTGATGGCTCATTGCACTTATTACTTGGCACACACGCCGTTATTGAAGATACGGTTAAATTTAAAAACCTCGGATTTGTTGTTATTGATGAGCAGCACCGCTTTGGTGTTGCCCAAAGAGCAAAGATGTGGCAAAAAAATATTATTCCGCCTCATGTGTTGGTGATGACTGCAACGCCAATTCCGCGTACATTAGCCATGACAGTATATGGTAATCTCGATATATCTGTTATTGACGAACTCCCCCCCGGCAGGAAAGATATCAAAACAATACACTATTTCGACACTAAAAGACTGCGAGTTTTGGGTTTTATGCGAGATCAAATTAAACAAGGACGCCAAATTTATGTTGTTTACCCTCTTATCAGAGAATCGGAAAAAGTAGATCTTAAAAATCTTATGGATGGCTTTGCAGATATGTTACACGATTTTCCAATGCCTGATTATCAGGTAAGTGTAGTACATGGAAGAATGAAAGCTGAGGATAAAGAATTTGAAATGCAGAGGTTTGCTAAAGGAATAACCGATATTATGGTATCTACAACAGTAATAGAGGTTGGTGTTGACGTTCCAAATGCATCTGTAATGATTATCGAAAATGCTGAACGTTTCGGGCTGTCGCAGCTGCACCAACTGAGGGGTAGAGTAGGGCGTGGTGCTAACCAATCATATTGTATTCTGATGTCGGGGTATAAACTTTCAAATGAAGGTAAAAAACGGCTTGAGATAATGGTTGATACTAATGATGGATTTAAAATTGCTGAAGCAGATTTGAAACTGAGAGGTCCTGGAAATATGCAAGGCACCCAACAATCTGGTGTGCTGGATCTTAAAATTGCAAACCTTGTGTACGATACTGAATTAATTTCGCAAACCCGTAATATCGCAGATAAAATACTTCACAATGATCCGCAGCTTACTTTTACTGATAATATTATATTAAAACGGCAGTTGGATCAGATTAAAAAGGGAAAACAAAATTGGGGAAGAATATCATAACTCACCATGTATTCACAAATTATATGTACGTATGTTCACTAACGTAGCCCCAATGTTTGTAAAAAATTTGTTCTTTTTCTAAGAATTCTACTTGTTAATCCGTAGCACACCATCTACTTTATTGCTACAGCTCACAATATATTATACAGCTTCGCCTTGTGGGTTTCTAATATAATAACACTACGGATTTTTTCAGCAAACATAGAGGCTAAAACTATCCTTAATTTTGAAACTACGTTTTAAAAAA
>CAZGWS010000024.1:12946-14251 GCA_964528805.1 uncultured Lentimicrobiaceae bacterium
CTTATCAGTTATTACACGAACAACGTAGTATCCAACTTTATTTGAAACCCAAAGTTTATTAAGTTTTATGTTAGCAGGTTCAAATGTATATAGTAACTTTCCTGCAAGGGTATAAATATTAACCGTATTAATAACCTCGTTAGTATTATTACGCACAAATGCATCTTGTTTATAGCTGAAAATGTCAATGGTATTTTCAACCCCAAACTCGTCAACACCTGTAGTACCAAAGAAATGAATTACAAAACGATCCTCCGGGTCATCCGGTGTTGCAGTAAATGTGTAATCGGGATTATCGTTAACCGATATCCAATCAGCACCGGTTTGTTTATCTTCCAACCAGATTTCGGTACCCGATTCAAATGTCTCCATATCAGAGAACGAAAGAGTATATTCGGTATTATAACCACAGCTAAAATGCATTGGCACGCTTGTCATGCCGCTTGTTAAGCTTTCTGTTGGCAACACTTCGATGGCTAACTCAGTGTTATCTTCTGTCAAAGCCCAAATTTGAGTAGCATCATTATTTTGGCTTGCCCATTTTTTAGCTTCTATTTCAATATCGTAGCCACTTGTTGCACCTTCATCAAATCTAACAATCATTTCATCTTTATAGCCTTCCATACCGCCAACTGCATTAACAGTAAGCATGTTTGCCATTGTACTTCTAAAAGGGTCATTACTGTGAGCACGTCTTGAATTTGTAAAATCGAAAGTTCCACCACCAGATTTAGTTTGAACAAAGAAACCTTGCCCAACCTGAATGTATTGCGGGCCTCCCGCACCCCCGGCCCTTACTACATAAGTATCGCCTGAAGGATTCCATATCCAGTATTTGTTCTGAACAACACTTGAGTTATCACTTGCAAGTCCATCAAAATCAATTGCTGATGGATAAGGGTTGCTAATTAACTCGTTATGGTTATTGCTGTATGTTAAAGCAGGTGATGAAATGTTACCCGTCATTAACGTACCTGTCATTTCAAGAGTGTTTGTACTGTTGTCATCTGTTGATAAGCCAATACCTGCTGCGGTATTAACAACATAATTATTATCATAAATATTTTGCCAACCACTTGCAAAGCCAACAGTTTCGTCCCATTTGTAAGCGTATGTGTTACCATTTACAAGATTAAAAGCACTTAACAAAGCACCATTAGTACTGCCGCTTATTTGGTCAACGGTTGGACCAACCTGATGAATGTCAAGGTTCCCGGAACCGGATGAATTTGTAAGGTAAGTTTGCACCTTAGCAGAACCACTTGATCCATAGGTTATTGTACCGTTATCGATGAAGGAGCCTAC
>CAZGWS010000024.1:14351-16036 GCA_964528805.1 uncultured Lentimicrobiaceae bacterium
CAATATCCTCCCATACATTTTGAGTCCAATCGTGTGGTGGGTGTATTGGAGAAGCTATATTGCCATTCCAATAATGATAATCATAACCTCCAGATGTTTGCTCTCCGGCAAGACCATCAATAATATCATAATCATTTGACGTACATATCAATGCCATGTCAACAGCACCCGTAGGGTATCTAACCACAAATGTAATATCTACAATATTAGTAGCTGTTGTTGGTGTACCGGTACCAGACGTTTCCCTCATTTGATATACCAAATACCCGTAGTCATTTTCAATAACTCGGGATTCGAATGTTTGTGCATTTAGTAACATAAAACTTACACTTGCAAGTAATGCCAATGATATTTTGAAAATGTATTTTTTCATATTTCTTTTCTATTAATAAGAATTATAATTATTGTGGTATATGTGCTGTAAAAACTACTCCGGGAGTAGAAACTCCTACAACTGATAATATTGCGGATCTATCGCTTCCAGCACCATTATAAATTACATCACCATCCATGTTTATATCAGTTGCTGAATATGTGCTATTTATAGTATTTCCGGGAGTGCTCACTCCGACTTGAGATAGCACAGAGGATCTATCATTGCTTGCACCATTGTACGCAATATTGCCATCATCATTAGCATCACCATCCCAAAGGCCAAACGTACCAGGCTCAACTTCTTTCATAGCTGCATTTGTAGGAATAGATGAATTTTGCCATGCGGTTGATTGTGCTCCTGTGAAGTCAATAGTAAGCAATTGTGAAAGGCTAACAGCAGTAGCCGTCATAGCTCCAAAGTGATTGCGATGTTCTACGGCTACATAGTAATTTCCTGTTGCAGCACCTGTTACTTTCATGTGCGAGCCATCTTCTTCTATTATCTGACCGGTTTGATCCACAAATTTAGCATACGAATTTGTTACCGTTGCAGGTGTACTTGCATCTCTAAGCTCAACTTTTACCCAGTCAACAGCATTTGCAGGAATTGCACTTACAGTAGTGCTTAATCCGTAAGGATCTGTTAAAGGAATTAAACTTGCTGTATTAAGAGTTTTGTCCATGTTACTATTGGTAGTATTCCAGGCAGCTGCCAATATAACTTTAACATCGATAACTAAACCACCATAGTAATAGTCGCCAACCATAAATGTACCTACACTTGTATAACCACTTTGACTTTTCGTATATGGGTTGCTACCGGATGCAGCACCAACAGTACCCCATGTAACATTTACTCCTGCATCAGAAGTAATACCCACACAACTCATTGTACGGTCGAAGCCGGTTGCTTCTTCGCTACCATTCCATTGTGATGTGAGTGTTAAGTTTGAGTTACCCGAAGTTCCTTCTGTAACATCCCAACATCCATTAACAATATGGGTAGTTCCCGGAAAACTTGCCGGTTTACTGTCGTTAGCAATAACACCATAAGTATCCGATGTACCACTATTATTTATAGTAAGCGGGTTGTAAGTTGAGTTTCCAACGGGGAATAGTATATCACTTGCGGCAACGGTACGCTTTAACTGCCCCGTACTATTTGTAACAATATATGCAGATGTGCCAATTCCTGTTGGAGTAGCAGTGCCATCCAATGTAAGATCAAATGCATTTAGCGTTAGCTTACCGGATGTAAAAGTGAGTGTACCGTGTATTTCAGAAGCCGCCCCCGTAGAAGTACTTGTTAA
>CAZGWS010000024.1:16136-19076 GCA_964528805.1 uncultured Lentimicrobiaceae bacterium
ACTCACAAACGATTAAATAGTGGCTGCTGAAAAACGCATATACTATATTGTCAATAAGAAATAATTATTGTTCTTGTTAAAAGTGCAAGGATTTTTCAATTGAACTGTATAAGGATTAAGCCAAATAACCAGAAATGTAATATTTAGAATATTTCATTTCATAAGTTACCGGCTCTCAGAGGTACCGAACGGATTCGAACCGCCGTATATGGTTTTGCAGACCACCGCCTAGCCACTCGGCCACGGTACCTTTTTAAAATTGGTCTGCAAAAGTACAATAATCATTTTACTTGAGGGCTTTTTTAAGAAAACTTTTTTGAAAATTGAAATTGGTAACTTTTTGAATAGTGAGCGATTTATTTACCTCCATAATTAAAATAAATGAAGTACTTTTATCCGAGGTACTTTCAGTAAGTTTTTATGCTGATTATACTAACTAAATATAGCCGTAACAAAATTATGTACCAATGACTGCCAAATTTAAATTTATTGTTTTTATTATGCTGTTGTCAGCGTCGGTTACGGCACAAAAAGGTAGAGATACACTTTTTCTGCATAAAAAAAACACAATGTTTACAAAATACCTTAATCTGTCGAAAGACGAACAATTTACGCTAAGTGAAAGGAAATTATTTTTACAAAAGGCATTAACACTATCCAACGAACTTAATAATCCCAAAGCATTAATGCAGGCTTTGAGTAGCAATGGATACATATTGGCTCAAGAAGGTCATTACGCTGAAGCATACGAAATATTTAACCGGATAATTAACATATCAGATTCTGTTGGATATACAAGCCCATCCGATTGGAGGCGGAAGGCATATCTGGCAAATGTGATGGGGTTGATATACAAAGAACTTGGCGAATATGATAAAGCACTAAAGCAATATTACTCATCATTATCTATTTGCGACTCAGTAAATTGGTCTGAAGGTATCTCAGCGGCACTAAACAATATTAGCATACTCTACAACCTCGTAGGTAACACAAATGAAGCACTCTCAATACTTGTCGAATCGAAGCATCTTGCCGAATCTAATAACGATACAAATCTGCTGTTTGACATATATATTAATATGATGGACATGTATGTTCAAACACAACTTTACGACTCGGCATCATATTATGGGCAAAAAGCACTAAAAGTTTCTGTAGAACTTAACATCCCATACGATCAGGCTTTTGTAGAGGTTGGCTTTGGAAAATTATATTCCAAACAAAAGAAGTACAAACAAGCTATTAAATCGCTAAAACAGGGCTTTATTACAACACAAAAACACGGATTTGATGAAATATTACTTGAGATAACTATTGAGTTAGCTGCAATATACAGGCAAATAAACAACTTAGAAAAAGCAACAGTCATGCTTAATATTGCAACAGCTACCGACGAGCGTATCAGAATTCCATTACTTCATGTTAAATTACTATTTGAAAAATCCGAGTTAAATAATGCTTACGGCAACTATAAAAAAGCTTTTGACATACAAAAAACTGCGATTTATTATAAGGACTCTATTAATAGTAGTTGGGAGAAAGTAAAATATGCCGAAATACAAACTCTTTACCACATTAAACTTCAGAAACAACGAAATATGGTTCTTGCGAAAAACCTCTCCATAAATCAGCTAAAGGTTAAACAACAAAGGTTTTTTATTCTGATATCAATAGTTTTCCTTATTATACTATCGGGGCTTGTTATCTTATTTTATAGAAAACGAAATTTTGAACATAAAACCAATAAGGTGCTAAGGGCACAGAATGATAAAATAAAATCACAACAACAAATTATTCAATTTAAAAATGAGCAAAGCTTTAAACAAGAAATAGACTACAAAAATCGTCAGCTTACAACATTTTCACTTTCAGCACTTAAACAAAGTGAATCATTGGATATTATTTTTCAACAAATTACAGAATTACTAAATCAACACAATATAAAACGTATTACTCGCCAAAAACTTGAAGAAGTAATTCGTCATCTTCGCCCACTGAGTTCACAAACTGATATGGATGAATTCCATTCTTACTTCGAGGCTGTTCACCCTTCGTTTTATGCAAACCTTAAAATAATAGCCCCAGATCTAACTCTTCACGAACAAAAAATATGTGCTTACCTTCGCCTCGGCATGAACACAAAAGAAATAGCTTCTATCACTTTTAGACAAATAAGGAGTGTTGAGTCAACACGTTTTCGAATTAGAAAGAAATTGAACCTTACTGCAAATGAGAATTTATTTACTAAATTAGAACCCTTATAACAGTCTGTTATAAAATATGTTATATACTATTACAGTAGCATTGCAGTAGTTGTTATTTTCTTGGCAGTAAATTACCAGTATGTACTTATTGCAAAATGCAAAAAACATAATGTATTTTTGCATTAAATAATTGTTTCAAGTTATTGTGTTCTTGTTTTCTACTACTCATTAAAAAAATTACAATGAAAAAAATCATATTATTTGCATTTTTATTTGTTATATCAACATACTATGCATCAGCGCAGTGGACTAACGACCCTTTAGTAAATACAATAGTTAACAATTTAAGTGGATCTCAGGCTGTACCTCATGTTGCCTACGATGCTTCTGGTAATTTTTACGTTGGATTTTATTCAAATAATGCCGGTAATTATGATATCCGACTCCAATACTATACTATTGATGGTGTAGCACAATGGGCTGCCGATGGTTTATTGGTGAGCAGCCATACTCAATATAGTTGGATAACTGAATGGGATTTGACTACTGATAATAATGGTAATTGCGTTATGGCATTTAATGATGCACGCGATGGGAATGCTAATGTTTATGCATATTCTATTTCACCGGCAGGTACATTCCTGTGGGGAGCTGACGGAATTCAGCTCACTAACGATCCCGAGGATGAATTCGTCCCCAGCATAACAGTTACATCCAGCAATAATGCCATTGTAGC
>CAZGWS010000024.1:19176-21630 GCA_964528805.1 uncultured Lentimicrobiaceae bacterium
TGGACAAATGATGCAACAGTAAGCCTCGCAAATGGAATAAATCCTTACAATAACTTTTATATTGCCTCTGATAATGCTAACGGAATAATTATCTCTTGGATGGACGACAGAGATGGTGATATGAATATTGATGGTGCTGTTCAGCATGTACTTAGTGATGGCACAATTCCTTGGTCAGCAAATGGCGTTGAAGTAAATACAACGGCAAGCACAAGCAATCAGGATGTTAGAATTTTAGGTGCTGATAACAACGGAAATATAATGGTTACCTGGAGTAAAAAGAACTCTAACCAAAGTCAAACTGCCATTGCAGGACAAAAAATTGATGCTTCAGGTACAAGACTGTGGACTAACAATGGGATTGATTTTGTTGCCATGAGTTCTAATATTGATGGTACCGACGGAGGTATCGTTTACGGAGGTACTAATGCTATTATTGTTTATGAAGAAAATGTGGGTGGGACATCTGCTCATATTAAAGCACTTGGTGTTGATGGTTCCGGAGCAATGGTTTGGACACCAACAATTACATTAATGGCATCTCGATCAACCCAAAAGATTCACACAGTTGTTTCTCATCTATATGGTAATCAACTAATTGCAGCTTGGGAAGAAGACGGAGATGATATTTATATGCAAAATATCTATACTGATGGTTCGATGGGCGACCCGCCAATAAGTACTGACGCAACATTAAGCGACTTAACTGTTAACGGTACAACTGTTGACGGATTTAGTCCTACTGTTTACAATTATAGTGTGCCAATCCCCACAGGCGACCCACTTCCCGTTACAGGTGCTACACCTAATTTTCCGGCAGCAACTGCTGACATAACACAAACAACAGCCGTACCGGGACAATCTTCGGTGCTTGTAACTGCCGAAGATGGTACAACACAACTTACCTATACTATTGACTTTTACGTTGCCGGTACTGATGCGACATTAAGCGACTTAACTGTTGACAATGTTACAATCTCAGGTTTTGCACCTAATGTTTTCAGCTACGATTATAATGTTGCTACCGGAGATCCAATACCTGTTGTTGGTGCAACTCCTGCCGATTCAATGGCTATTATGATTATCAATCAGGCTACTACGCTGCCAGGGGCTGCAACAGTAGTGGTTACATCTGAAGACGGATTAACTACCAATACATATACGGTTAACTTCCTCTATACTCCGGGAACTGATGCTACTCTATCAGATTTGCTGGTTGCCGGAACAACAATTGAGGGCTTCGACCCCGGTATCTACAATTACACTTATGCTGTAGTTTATAACAATCCTGCTCCATACGTTGAGGGCGTACCTACTGACTCATTGGCAACAGTTGACGACACCCAGTGTCTGTCAATTCCAGGCGATGCTATTTTGGTTGTAACTGCCGAGGATGGTGTTACCCAATTAACTTATACGGTCAGTTTCTTCTATATAGGTTGGGACGCTACACTATCTGACTTAACAGTAGATGGAACTACAATTGACGGCTTCGACCCGAACATTACCTCATATCAATATTTAGTTGACAATGTTACCCCAATTCCTTTTGTTGACGGCACAACAACCGATCCGCTGGCAACATTAACAACAACTCAGGCTACTACAATTCCGGGTAACGCAACTTTACATGTGGTTGCCGAAGACGGTATAACAGAAATGACTTACACCGTTCATTTTTACACGTTGGCAACTGATGCGACATTGTCTGACTTAACTGTAGATGGAACTACAATTGACGGCTTCGATCCTGCAATATATTACTATGAGTTTGACGTCCCGGAAGGGCATCCTGTTCCTGCTATTGACGGCACTACTACCGATTCGCTCGCTACAATGGAAATAACACAGGCTTCAACAATCCCCGATGATGGTACTATTGTTGTAACAGCTCAGGATGGTATTACACAACTTACATATACGGTACATTTTAACCTTATTACCAGTATAAAAAATAATAATAAACCCGGTATTACGCTTTATCCAAATCCAGTTCTAAACACATTATACATTACCGGTATTGAGGGTATTACAGAAATTGAAATACTTAATCTTGTTGGAAGCAAAGTATTTACAAGTACCATAATCAATGCCAAAAATTTAGATGTCAGCTTTCTTAAATCGGGAATATATTTTACTAAATTTCAACAACAAAATGGGAAAGTTACTTCTGTTAGGTTTATTAAGAAGTAATGACAATTTAATTTCAAAATGCCCGATGTTAATTTAGTATAACATCAATTTATTTTACAGTTTCGTTTTCAATAGTTCGTTAATGTTTTATAACACATACTAAATCAAGTACTTACATGATAAGCGGTAAATAGCTACTATACTAATAATCAATTCTTTGCGACTTAGCGGCTTTGCGAGAAACAAAACCTACACGAACTCTTGGTTTTATAACTTGGAAAAATTATACTTCAAGTTTGGGATTTGATGCAAATAGGTGTA
>CAZGWS010000025.1:0-21448 GCA_964528805.1 uncultured Lentimicrobiaceae bacterium
CAAAATTACAAACTAACGAATCCTTTGGTATACATAAGACCTTGGGTCAAAATAATCTTAAACTTCAAAAATAAGGAGATCAACTCTAATACACGACAAAAAGCAGCATATAATTAGGGCTATTGTTCTCAAGTCAAGTCAAAATAATAAAAGTATTTTGTTAAGGTTTTTTGTAACACAACCATCTTTCTATTTACCTACTTTGTTTGATGCGTTCTGACCTAATGAAGCAGTCTTTTTTGCCTGTCATAAAAAGAGCCTAATCAAAGATAAAATACTAGACAGGCAGAATACAGAAAATTCCGTAATATATTGGTCTTTTCGATGTGTTTTGTAAAAACAAGGTATCTTACTGAGCAGATTCTAATTAACTATCACTGACCTATTTCAACTTTATTATATTTTTTGTTCTTTAGGGCACCTCAATTAATTGAGGTGCCCTAAAGAACAAAAATTGTATTATATATTTAGATATTCAATGAATAACAAAAAGATGACACGCGAACTTCCAGAAAAAATCAAAAGGAATTCTAATTTTGCATTCTTTTGTTTATTACTGTATTCCATTGCTTTGTTCATTAGGCCTCAAGACTGGGCTTCTTCTGTTGATGGAAGCCCAACGCCAATTGCACGTTATTTTTTAATAGCCGCATTTGCTGGGTATTTAATCTTTCAAGAACAAAAAATATGGGGATATCAGGGATGGTTTTTGTTTTTATTACTATTGATCATACCTGTTTCTGGCTTACGAAATGGTTGGTTTGGCGGGGGTATTAATGAAGCAATAGATTTCTTTATTCAATGTTTGATACCTTATTTGCTTTATTCAGGATTAGTGAACACACAACGCAAACAACATTGGGTTTTAATAATTTTAGCTCTTGCTAGTGCGACCATGTTACATCATGGTATTTCTCAAACATTATCTCCCGAAGGTATCGCTTGGTCTGGAATGCAATCATTTAGAGGAGGCCGTATTAGATTTTTAGGTTTCTTCAATGACCCTAATGATTTAGGTATGTTTTTTGTAATGAATATACCCTTGCTAATGTACTTAAAATCAATAACACAAAGCCGAATTTTAAAACTCGTCTTTTTTATATTAACTCTTGGTTTGCTTTATGGTATTTATTTAACAAATTCACGAGGTGCTCTTCTAGGAGCAATGAGCTTAATTGTTACTTTCTTTTATTTTCAATATGGAAAAATCAAGTTTTTCTCTTTAAGTTTATTTTTTGCGCCTATTGCTTATTATGCTATGTCTATGTTTAGAACTATAGATTCTGACGAATCAAGTGCAGCGGGAAGGGTTAACGCATGGTATAGCGGCATACAAATGTTTAAATCTCGTCCTTTACTTGGTGTAGGTAAAGGGCAGTTTGTTGAACATCATTATCTTACAGCACATAATTCTTATGTATTAGTTATGGCTGAACTAGGAATATTAGGATATATCTTCTGGCTAACTAGTATTGCATTATCCTTATCAATGCTTATTACTATATTTAATTTAAGCAAAGAAAAATATAAAGACAACCCTGAACTACTCCTAGATATATTTTTTGCAAAATGTCTGTTTTTTTCTTTTGTTGGTTTTATGACAACAGCCTTCTTTCTATCAAGGAGCTATATTATATACTTATATGTATTTATAGGCTTTGTTAGCGCATTATATTTCAGAGTATTGAAATCAGCACCAGAAATAAGCGTTGTAACAAACCCTAAAAACATGACATCGCTATTAATACTTGTTATATCTAGCCTTATAGGTCTTTATTTATTTACTATTTTTCTTTTATAACTGATTAATATAGCCTAGAGAGAAATCTTTAACTATACTTCCTAGTCTGAGTTTGTAAATTATATATTTAGGCAATACACAGCTTAAAAATTAGCTTAAATCAATGGAGTATGTTGAGTGACAAATAAAAAAGAATTTGATTTATTTGCAATAAAAGAGTTTTTAGAAGAGTATTTTGAATCAAAAGGTAAAGTACAAGATTTAGTTCTTTGGCATGACCGTCCTAAATCAGCAGTCTTTAAATTTCTAGTTTCAGAGATAGATGATTATTTTTATATAAAAATATATAAAACCGCACATGCTACACAATCTGCCCAGAAGGAACATGAGGCTTTAAGCATTATGACAAAAGCATTTGAAGGCCATGACAATTTTGGCGTCATTTTTCCTGAAACGTTTATACCTGCTCATAAAGCATTTGTATCTCGTGAATTTATAGGTCAAGACTTATATTCTTTATTTAAACAATCATCTAGACCATTTGTGTCAAAAGGATTAAAAAACCAATCCTCAAATGCGATTAGGAATTTAGCAAGTTGGTTAGAAATATTTCAACAATGTCATTTTGAAAATAGCAGTGTACAGTATGCAACCAAAAACCTGCTTGAGGGTACAGATGCTTATATTGATGTTGCAATTGACAAAGCCATGGTGCCAGAAGATCTAGGGATTCGATCTAAATCTATCATAAAAAAACTGGCTGAACAAAATAGACACTGGGACAGCACGCTAGTACCATCAAATGGTGATACCAAACTTTGGAATTTTTTAGCTGATGATGATGGCGCAATTAAAGCTTTGGATTTTGTTGCAATAGCTTATGGTCTGCCAGCAATGGACTATGCGAGAATTTGGATTGGACTTAATTGGCTTAGAAATTTTCCATTCGTACAAAAATCCTATATTGATTTATTACAAAATAAATTACTAGAACAAGCGGCTTCGAATAAACTATTCGAACGATCTCAATTTGAATTTTGTCGTTTATGCGTCAGCTGGGAAGTCACCGCCTTTTATAGTGGCATTAGGGATGATAAATATCGACGTAAACTAAGAAACCGACTGTTTTTTCCTCTTATAAAAAGATACTTTAACCATAAAATTAACTCAATAATCGTTGAGGCGGAGTCTTGTGTCACAAATTAACAAAACAATTGATCTATTAAAAAAACGGGCAGCTAATTATTTTCCCGAGCTTCAAGAAGGTGAGCTAGAAATTAAGGAATTACCTTTTAATGAAGCTTCGACCTACCCCGTACATTTAGTAGAAATTACAGATAATAAAAATATACGTAAACTCGTCATTAAATTTGCACCTATTGGTTCTGATTTTTGTGAAGGTCTGGTTGAATATACCAATATGCGAAGCTTACAAGAAAACCGTCTTGGAATGCCTAATGATATAGGGTTAATTAACTGTTTAGATTATATACAAGAGAGTAACGCTCTTGTTATGGAGTTTAGCGAAGGAAGTCGGTTTTCAAATTGGTTTTTAACTAATAATTCAATTTTTGCAGATAAAGAGACAAAAGATAAGATTGAGTATTACATAGAAACCTCTGGTTTATGGCTACAAAATTTTCATAATTGTAATAAGTTTCCTGAGATTAAAACCAGAGACTCAAATATAGTTGAATCTATGTCGACTTTATTTGAGAGAACTAATCGTATGGGATTGTTACAATCTATTCATTCAGATATTGAAGAAAAAATATTATCTAAAATTGAGAGTTTAAGTGATCACACGTTACCTATGGCACTTATTCATGGTGATTTTGGTCTTCAAAATATTAACATTCAAAATGACAAAGTCTACGTTTTTGATTTACAAAGGGATTATCAACAAGCTATTTACTACGATGTTGCTTATTTTTGTGTGACTTTACAAACGCTTAACCCTTATCCAAAGAAGATTTTTTTTAATCGATCTTATGCTAAGTACCTACAAGAAAAATTTATTGAGGGTTATTTTTCAAGAAAGCTGGAAAAACATGAGCAAGAATTGCTTGATATTTATATTTTGCTTAATTTGATTCAGAGATGTATTAAGCAATATCAAAATAATGAAAAAAGGTTTGGACGATTCACAACTTTATTAGTTAAGCTGTTGAATTTTAAATTTGAAAAAACAATTAGTAATTTGTTGAATACAATGGCCTAGCCCTTAAAAGTTACATATTTGAGTATGATTGTAATTATTTTCTTAATAACCGTAGAGAGGTAAAAATAATAATGTTAGTTGAAATTTTCTTTTGGCTACTTGTTTTTTTGATTTGTTACACTTATATGTTTTACCCATTAATTTTGCTTGTAATTAGTGGTGTAAACCAAGGACTAAGTGATTCATTTTATGTTTTTAATAAAGCGGATAGAAGACATTTAAGTTCAGTGAAGGAGCTAACTGTTGCAGTTGTAATTGCCGCATTTGATGAAGAAAAGCATATTGTTGAAAGAATAAATAATCTTCTTTCTCAAGATTACCCTAAAGATAAACTAAAGATTTATATTGGCTCCGATGGTAGTTCTGATAATACGGTTAGTTTAGTTAAAAGTATTAAAGATAAACGAGTGATTTTATTTGATTTTCCTGAAAATCGTGGAAAAGTTTCTGTACTTAATGAATTATTGGAAAATATTACAGAATCAGTCGTCGTTTATTCTGATGCAAACACTTTCTTCAAACCCGATGCAATAAAAAAACTGATACGACATTTTGAAGATAATGAGATTGCTGGGGTTTGCGGTGAATTACAGTTGGTCGATGTTGATTCGAGTGATAATAAAGACAGTGCATATTGGAAATTAGAGCGTTTTTTGAAATATCATGAGGGCAAAATTAATGGTTTTCTTGGTGCCAATGGTGCAATTTACGCATTAAGACGTGAAAACTGTTCTAGTTTACCCACAGATACAATTATTGATGATTTTACAATGTTTATGAATGTTGGACTTTCTGGTCAGAAAATCATCTATGATATAGAGGCAATAGCAGAGGAAGAAGTTGCGCCTAATATGGCAGGAGAATATAAAAGACGAGTTCGTATTGGAATGGGAAATTACCAAGCGTTTTTTAGAATGTTAAATGCTTTACATCCTAAACAAAAATGGCGAGCATTCACTTATTTTTCACATAAAGTAGTCCGTTGGTTTACACCTCATTTTATGTTGTTGTTACTACTAATAAATCTTTTTCTACTAGATGAATTTATTTACCAAATATTATTTGGATTACAAGTACTATTGTACTTAACTACATTCATAGTTGTTAATTTTTATAGTGATCGTCAGTTACCATCAATCATTAGGTTACCTGTCTTTTTAGTTAATATGAATGTAGCGCTGGGACATGGTTTCATTAAATATACAGTAGGTAATAGTGAAGGTACTTGGCAAAGAACAGAAAGATAATTGTTATCATGCGGAGAATATAAATGAGTTTTATTTTTGGACTAACACTGGTTTTAGTCGCTGGTTTCTTTTTTGTATTAAAGAAAAAAAACATGGATATATGGATTACTGCTTATGTTAGTCAGCATATTAAGAAAAAGGAAGTGACAACAAAGCCCGTTCATATTTTGTTTTGTTATGTTGATCATTATGAACCTCAATGGCAAAAAGTTGATATTTCCATTGAAAGACAGAGAGTTGATCGATGGATGACAGACTATCCCAATTTATGTAAAAATCATAAAGATGCTGATGGCTATTACCCTCAACACTCGTTTTTTTATCCTGAGGAAGAATACCGGGAAGAGCATCTAGCTAAATTAGCTGATCTATGTCAAAGAGGTTATGGTGAAGTTGAAATCCATTTACATCATGATAACGATACAAGTGAAAATTTACGTAGTACTTTAGCTGGTTTTGCAGAAACCTTATATGAAAACCATGGGTTAATGACAAAATTTCCAGATTCCAATCAAATAGCTTATGCATTTATTCATGGAAATTGGTGTTTGGATAACTCAAGAGCAGATGGGCGTTGGTGTGGTGTTAATGATGAATTAATAATATTAAAAGAAACAGGATGTTATGCTGATTTTACGCTACCTTCAGCACCCAGTGAGACCCAAACGGCTAAAATTAATAGTATTTATTATGCTACCGATGACCCAGAAAAACCAAAATCGCATAATACAGGTATTGATGTTCAAGTTCGAGGAAAGTCTTCTGGAGATTTGATGATTATACAAGGCCCGTTGGCGCTTAATTGGAAAACAAGAAAGCTTGGCTTGCTACCGAAAATTGAATCAGGGGATGTGAGGTCTGTTCTTCCTCCAACTAAAGAGCGTGTGGATTTATGGGTAAATTCTGATGTTCATGTTAAAGGCCGTCCAGAATGGAAGTATATCAAAATACACACACATGGTACGCAAGAAAGAGATATGGAGACATTATTAGGACAAGAAACTGATGATATGTTTAGTTATCTTGAGTCACATTATAATGATGGTAAAAATTATATTCTTCATTATGTGACAGCTAGAGAAATGTATAACATTACAAAAGCGGCTGAAGCTGGGAAAGATGGTAATCCAAATGAATACCGTAATTATATTTTACCTCCTCCCACATATTCTCCATCCAATTAATTTTAACTTGTAGTTTAGGAAATTTGATAAAAATAATACGCCCAGCTTTATCCAATAACTCCCGGTTCTTGTAGCCAATAATTGATAATTAGGAAAGCAATGTTAGTCAATTCAATCAATGTAACTGAAAATATTAAAACTAAAATTTGTATTATTGGGACAGGAGTAGGAGGAGGAACGGTAGCAAAAAAGCTACAAGAACTTGGTGCAGATTTTATAATTATTGAAGCGGGTGGTCTCTCAGGGGAGTCTAACATTATCCAAAAAAATCATGTAGGTAGAGATTTTGGAATTAGGAGGACTACATCAATCCAGCTAGGAGGTACTTCAAATTTATGGCATGGTGTTTTATCTCCTTTGGATAAAATTGATTTTGAAAAACGAGACTGGATTCCTCATAGTGGTTGGCCAATTACGCTAGATGATTTGAAACCCTTTTATATTGATGCAGCAAAATTATTTGGAGTAGATAATTTTGAATATTTTTTTGAGGATACATTAACTCCAAAGCTAAAAGAAAAATTAAAAGAACTAAAATTCAACAGAGACTATTTAGACAATAAAATTTTTCAACAACCCCTTCCATCAATAAACTTTAAACATATTGTTCGTGAAATAACTAAAAATTCAGACAATCAGCATTGTTATTATAATGCAGCTGCTCTTGAACTAATGACTAATGATTCGGGTCGTAATGTAACAAAATTGCTAGTAGGTTCACCAAACAATCACCAGTTTTATATTGAAGCAGATCAGTTTATTGTTGCAGCTGGAACACTAGAAACACCTAGACTACTGCTAAATTCTAAAAAAGTTGTTCAATCTGGCTTAGGAAATAAAGGTGACAATGTAGGACGATATTTGTTGGATCACCCAATGGGAAATTTATGCCAATTAGAATTTACTAACCCTCAAAAAGCTCATATTTACTCTGATTATAAATTCTGTCGTAATATTAAAATTAAGAGTGGCTTTATATTAGACAACAAACTCCAACAAGAAAAACAATTACCTAATCATAGCTTTTTTTTAAGACCCTCTTTCATTAAGGGAATAAACGATGAATCTGAAAAAGTAAAACTCTCTTTATTAGCATTTAAGGATGGAGGGGTCACTTTCAGCGATTTTGTGAGGGTTATTAGTAATCTAAATACGATAAGACAAATTCTGGCTTACAAGTTTTCGCTGGATGTTACCTATAAATATGCAGATTTATTCTTTGTTACAGAGCAACTGCCTAACCCAGATAGTAGAGTAACCTTATCTACAAAACTTGATAGCTTTGGATACCCAATTGCTGATATTAACTGGCAATTAATGCCTGAAGATATTGATAGCATGAAGGTTTGGTTTAAGCTATTACTAACCAATTGTTTTCCTGAGAAATACTATCATTTCACTCATACTTTAGATGATTTTGACTGGGATAGTATATTGACCTCTGCAATTCATCATGTTGGAACAGCGAGAATGGCAGATAATGAAAATGAAGGTGTAGTGGATAAAAATCAAAAGGTATTTGGTCAGGACAATTTATATATTTGTGATGGCTCAATATTTAGTACCGCTGGAAGTGCGAATGTAAGCTTTACAACATCTGCACTTGCCTGCAGATTAGCTCATTATTTTTCAACTAATAAGCTTGTTTGAAGTTAAATGCATAAAGTAGTGTTTTGAGTTAAACAAAAGTAAATGAATATTTCTCAGCTATAAAATCATAAATGTTAATCAGGATAATTATTTGAAAAAGCGCATACTCTATATCTCGAATTTGTTACCACGAAAATGGAACATGAATAGAGGGATTTTTAATTTTCAACAGATATGTGGTCTAACAAAATTCTACACTATTGAGGCAATTGTACCTATTGCATGGACTGATTTCTCATTGAAGTCATTTAATATTAATGATTTAAAAAAAATAGAAATAAATTCAATACCAATAAGATACTTAGTTTATGTTTTTATACCAAGAATAACCGTTTTTTTAAATGGTATTTCAATGTGTGCCTCAATACTATTAAGTAAATTTTTCTATATTAAAAAATTTAAACCTGATTGTATTTTTACTTCCTGGGCTTACCCTGATGGTTTTTCATCTGTATTAATTGGTTCCATTTTTAAGATCCCTGTAATAACACAAGTCTTAGGGACTGATATTAATGTATTTGCTAAAAACCCACTTATTAAAAACCAGATAGCTTGGACACTAAAAAAATCTGATGCAATTATTTCAGTTAGTCAAGAATTGAAAAATGAAATGATACAACTTCTTGGTATTGATGAGTCAAAAATACATGTTGTATATAGAGGCGTAAACAAACAGTTATTCAAATTTCAAAATAAATCAGATGCAAGAGAAAAATTAAATTTATCTAAAGACAAATATATAATTTTATTTGTTGGTAATTTAATTGTTACCAAGGGATGTATGGAGCTTTTTTATGCAGTAAAAGAAAGTGTAGATTTAGGTTACGATATTCAACTAGTTTTAATTGGCAGTGGTCAATGTACAGAGCTTCTCAATCATGAAATTAAAAAGTTTTCTCTGGAAGAGAATGTAGTGTTAGCTGGGCAAATTGGACATAAAGCCATTCCAGATTGGATGAGTTCATCAGATGTGTTGTGTTTACCCAGTCATAATGAAGGTGTTCCCAATGTAGTGGTAGAAGCTATATCATGTGGCACGCCAGTTATTGCAACAAGAGTAGGCGGTATACCTGAAATTGTAAATTCCTCAAACGGTATTCTTGTTGAGAGCCAGGATCATGACTCTCTTGTAAAAGCAATCTGTTCTGCATTTAATAAAAAATGGCAACCAGAAAAAATATTAACATCAGTTCAAGGTTTAACGATAGAAAAAAGTGCCGATAAAATACATCAAATTTTAGATTTAATTATAGAAAAACACTAAATGTTTAAGACAAAAAAGACTCACAACAAAGTAAAACGGATTGCTTTTTTCAATCATTCAATGGCAATGGGTGGAATAGAAAAACTGTTAGTTAGTATGTCACAAGAGTTACTAAAACAGAGTTATGAAGTTTATATGTTCGTCTTTAAAGGTGGTGGCGATTTAGAACAAGAACTAATACAAAATGGAGTTATCGTCATTAATCTTGAAAAGAAGGAAGGAATAGATCTCAAAATGATCATCAGGATAATACAAGGTATAAAACAAAATAATATTGAGTTAGTACATACAAATAATTTTTTATCTAGTATCTATATGCTACTTCCGACATTATTTTTTTCTAATGTAAAATTTATTCATACAGACCATTCTCTGGTCAGAGACGGAAAAACGAGAAGATATAAAGTATTAAAACTAACTTCTTATTTATTTGATCATTTTGCTGTGGTTTCAGAACAATTAAAAAAAACAATCAGTCATACCTGCGGAATAAATGAAGATCGTATTGATGTTATTGACAATGGTGTTAATACACAAAAATTTATTCCCTATAATGAAATGCGGCAAAAAATAAGGAAAGAACTGAATATAAAAAATGATATTTTTGTACTAGGCACTGTGAGTAGATTAGTCCCTGTAAAAAACCATATTATGTTATTAAAAGCGGTTAAAATCGTAGTTGAACAAGGTCGCCCACTTCATCTTGTCATTATTGGAGATGGTCCTGAGCAGGATTCTATTAATAAATCTATTATTAAACTTGGTTTAGAAAAAACGGTACATACCCTCGGTGCAAAAGAAGAAGTAGTGAACTACTTACAAGCTTTTGATGCTTACGCATTGCCATCAATAAGTGAAGGTATGAGCATTAGTTTATTGGAAGCTATGAGTTGTTCTTTACCCGCAATCGTAACAAAAACGGGTGGGAATATTGATTTAGTTAAAAATGATATAAATGGTTTACTCGTTGAAGTAGGTGATTATGAAGCTTTTGCCAACGCAACAATTAGTCTTATTGACGATAAAGAGAAACGTCTAAAACTTGGACATAAATCAAGAGATATTGTCATTGAGCAATATAGCTTAAAGCAGATGGTTAATAATTATATTTCAATATATAACGCCTAAATCAGCGCGCAGTTTAAAGAGGCGCTTTAAACTGTCCGCTGGATTTTATTGTTAGGTTTTTTACTAACCAATACATATTACTAAATTGATAATAAACACTAAAATAAAAAGAATACCTATAAGAGTAAAAGGTGCATTTAATGTAAAAAACTTTCCATAAAAATTGTCAAATAGCCCTTTATGATATTCCTGAAAGGCAGTAATGGGCCGATACATTTTTTCGAACAGTTCCTTTTCAATATTTGAAGCCTGATTAGCAAAAAAAATAGTTGTTCTAAAATACCCCATATGAAAACGGTAAAGTAGCCATGTAAAAATAAAGCCACAAATTGGAAAAAAAAGTGCATATTTAGGTTCAGACTTTGTAATCACATATGCCCAAGCAATTAGTAGAGCCATTCCTTGTACAATCGAGAGAACTCGCACTGTTAAGCTGGCATTCGAATAATGACGAAAGATATTACAGATTTCACTATACACTTTCAACTTCTCTTCTGATGAATTAGTCATTACTAAAACCTAAAAAAATAATTTTTCAAATATATTACTTCTAGTACTCAACATTGTTCTAAAGTTTAGGAAATCATCATTTCACCCTACAATACAGTTTATTTTCTTTTTGAATTGTGAATAAACGGATTATTTTGAAACCTAACAGCTAATATCTGAGAAACTTACTTATACTTTACTCAGGGTTATTTTTTTCAGAGACAAAAAAATCAAGCATAGCACTTTTAAAGTCAAGATGTTGTGACCAGCCAAGGTCCTTTTCAATACGCTCAGTACTATACAATGATTCATTCATCAATAGCTTGACCTTATAGTAATTATAGCTTTTTTTATTTCTAAAAGCGTTTATCGTATCCACTACTTTTCCTGCTGAGAGTATCAGAAAGAAAGGAATATATAGCTTAAAAAAGAAATGATTGCTTATGGTTGAATATTCTTTTAAATATTGCCTTGCTGTGATGGAGTCTTTATCAACAACATTATAAATTTTTATTTCACTATTTATATCTATTTTCCCCAGGTCAACACTAAGAATTGCATCAATCAAATTTTCCACATAAACAAACGGTATCTTCTTGTTACCCATTCCAGGAACAATGAAGAGTTTATTAAATAGCTTTTTTCCAACATCCAATGGAAAAGGTCGCTCTGGATTTCCATAGACCAATCCAGGTCTTATAATGGATATTGAAAGACCTTTCGGCTGTTGTTCTATTAAATATTTTTCTGCATTCAATTTAGCATGGGAATAGTTGCCGCGCATCAGGGGATTATTTTCGTATGGAAAATCTTCACTGATTGTAATATTTTTTTTGTAGCTTGAAGCATCATAGACATTTAAGGTGCTAATGTAGATTAGTTTATTAACCTTATTTTTTTTACAAGCATCTACAATATTTTTGGTTCCATCAATTGTTATACGTTGATGTTCTTCCCAATTACCTTGCATTGCTGCTGCCAAATGATAAACAGCATCAACTTCTTTACATGCATTATTTACATCGTGAGCTGAGGCTATATCACCTTCAATATATTCCAATTGATCATGTGTGAATTTTGTACTATTAATTCTTGACCGGCTTAGCAAGCGAACTTTATATCCACTCGAAAACATTCGTTTTACTAGTCGTTGACCAATAAACCCAGTACCTCCTGTAACTAAAACTATTTTCTTACGATTCGATGTTTTGTTTTTCATCTAGCTTGTTATCTACAATTGTTTTGATATAGTCATACCGGTTTTCCCACGAAAGTGGTCTAACACGTTCAACGCGTTTTTTTATTTTTTCAGATGAATTGGTTTTTAGTTCTGTATCAATCATGCTTAAAAATTCTTCGTTACTATAAGCAATACTCACTTCATTTTTAAATTCTTCTATTTCAGGAAAAAATATAGTAACTACTGGGGTTCCCATCGCAAGATATTCTCTTAATTTGAGAGGGTTAAAATTTCTGATGAGTTCGTTATTTTTACAAGGAATAAGGGAAATATCAAAAGATTGCGCATAAGCAGGAAGCTCCTCATAAGTCTTTACACCAATAAAGTGAACATTATCAAGCCCTTCACAAGGGTTTTCTTCAACTGCCAGCCTTCCAATCATCAAAAATTGCCAATCAGGCCGTTCCGTTGCCAAATATTGAATGAGATCAAGATCAATCCATCGCTCTATTAATCCAAAAAAACCAATAACAGGTGACTTTAAATGCTTCACATCTTCGGGAGTGGAATGAGCCTTCTTAGCAACAGAATTAAAATGATCAAAATCAACACCATGCAAACTTAAATGTACTTTTTCCCCATAATTACTTTTCTTCTCTAATAAAGGATTAGCAGTTACAAAAACTAAGTCGCATTTTTCCGACATAGTTTTGTCCATTTCTTCAATTTTTTGTTTATCAACACCTGGGAGCTCTGCATAGTCATCTACACAGTAATAAACACTTAATTTTTCATCTAATTTCCCAAGTACTGGGGTAACGTGAGGTAATACAAACCATAAAATAGGTTCGCTAATATTAAGTTTTTTACATAAATGCCTGATCTGCCAAACAATAAGCTTTTTATTAATTGCATTTATAAAACTGTATTTATGAAGAGGAACTTGAAAAAGAGTGTAGACATACGTTGTTTCACTCAGTTTACGAGCACCTTTAAAAATACTTGCAAGTTTCGCAAATATTTTACTTATATCCCGTTTGCTTGTTTGGGGAGCCCTTAAGCCAGGCGATTCAATATATACAACAAAATGATCTCGCATTAATCTTGTTGCGATATGATGGCTACTCGTTTTATTATCAGCCCCCCAATCATTACCGAAATATAAAATAGGTTGTTTTTTGTTTTTTGTCATATTTTTATATACTCTTTATTACCCATATTTAATTTGAATTGTAAGTTATACATAACAACATATCCTCAGTAACATCAGAGCTTCGAGGTTTTCTACGAAGTTTTGAAATAGCCGATATAACCCGTGTGTTAATAAAATTTAGGTATTATATTATTATTCTATCTGAGGAAAAGTTTAGCTTAAATTGACAAAAAATCAAAATCAAAATTATTAGAAATTTTATTATAATTATTAAGATTTTTTAAGAGAAACAACAAATAAAACTATATCCTGGTAAAAATTGACTTCCTGAGTTTCGCTCCCTATACATTCTTATTTTAAATTACCAGTTTTATCAAGATTAAACACCAATGTTCCAGTTGCATTTGAAGACAAAGATCCTCCTTCCTTAATAACTACTGTTAATTTACTCCCGGCTGTTTTTGTCACAACACTATAACCCGCATTTTTAGATAAGCCTGTTAAGTAATGTTGACTAGCTTTTAAACTCTTAATACTATATTCAATTGCTGCTGGGACTGCATCAGACAGATTATTGTTAAATAACACAATATGATCCTTTCCTGCCCCATCAACATGCGTTCCTACCATATTAGCTGAAGGCATGTTTCCTGACTCTTTATTGATAACAGTAGCATCAGGCATATCATGCGTTGCTTGGTCTCCAAAAGATAGAATATTTATGAGTTCCGTTTTTAATTCCTCATTAAATGGTGAAACTGATAGATGCCATTTAAGCTGGTTAGCTGGGATTTCTTTCGAACCACTCGAATTTAGACCTCCGCCCCAAAAGTTTCCTTTTTTCTCATCAATTATGGTAGTCGCCACATCAGATGGAAATAATGTTTTGAATTGAAATGTTTTTCCTTCACTCTCAGTACTATAAATACCATTTGATAAGCTAGGCTTTGATTGAAAATGCTGAATATATTTTATTTGACGTAAACCATATTCTTTATTCAGGTCGATATGATCATAAACAATCACTACATCAGGTTTAATGAAAAACAGTTTACGCGTTACATGATTTGTATATTCTCTTTCACGATCCCACCATTTCAAGTTATACAGCTGTGTTCCATCTGCATAGGCATAAGCATAGTCATCGCTCGCATCAACTGCTCGGATACTCCCATTACCTACAGGACGGCTTTTAATAGAAGAACCCCAAGTAGAATCAACAGGCTTATTTAGCGTATTGTCATTATGCTCTATCAACAGTGTATTATGCGCAACACTTGCTCCTGCAAATGACCGCCCATAACCCGTCATTTCTTTACTAATATTTACTCCGTCGCTGACTATATTAAATGATAATGCATCTTTTTGAGCATGATCAACATTTCCTTTGCCCGATTGCATATAAACGACAGAGCCATCATCTTCCCAACTATCACGCATGGCTAACATTTCTATACCTGGCGCATAAAAAGTCGTATCCAATTCACGTGCAATAGGTAAAGCCGCCTGGCTAGCTGAATCCTTTTCAAATAGTACTCGCCATAAGCCCGTATAACCAGAGTTGTTTGGCGGCAGATGACCCTCTGCTAATGATTTATTTAACCAGTCTTGACCAAGAGCTTTAAATTCAGGAGATGACACGCCATCAATTAAACTAATCATTAAGTCATAACGATGGTTTTCCAAAGGTCGAGCATAATCTCTTGCTGCCTGAACATCTCCATATTGAAACATACCTGTGAAACCTGGATAGGTATTATGAATGGTTGCCAAGATTACATCTTGCATATACTTATTTGGATAAGGTATTCCTCGCAACTCTTTATTTAAAATAAACGCACGAACCCAATGTTCCATGGTACCAGAGCTATAATAAGAACCTTCTCCCCACATTCCACCAGCCATATGTCCATTCATGAACTGACCAACCACAAATTTATTTAGCATGGCATCAGACGCCGCATAAAGTTTATCAGCAAGTTTTGAACCGTCTAGGCTAATGGCTAACAATAATAAATTTTCAGCCAAAGATGTAGTTTCATCACTATCACCGACTCGATAACCTGAAAAGTCATTTTCGTAATTTACAAAACTCAGCCAATACGTTGCCCAGTTACCGAATATGTTCTTATAAACATCCTTTTCTGATGCTGAAAGATCGTTCTTAAGCCAAGAATAAGCAAGATGCGCATGATGACTATGAGCACGAAAATCATTTCGGCTTTTATAGTTCCAATCTTTATAGGAAATTAAAAATAGCTCTTTGGCTTTTTTCAGATAACGAGTGTCTCCTCCAATTTTATAGGCTAATGCGTAGGCAGGAACAAATCTAGCTGACCCATAGGGCACGACTTTATAATATTTTTCTAATCTACTAATTAAATATCGCCAGCTAGCATGCTTATTATTCATTTTTTTATGAATACTAGCCAATCTTTCATCTGTTAAAAATAGTTCAGATTTATTTTTTTTAGTTTTACCCTTATCAAGAGATAATTTAGAATGTTCTTCATCAATCTTATTAGAATCGACAAAGATTTTCTTAGCCATAGCATTTGCTGAAAGGTCCATATGATCAAATAAAAAACGCCATAAACCTGTTGAACCTGACGTTATCACATGTTTTTCCCTACTTTTAGCTGCCTTATTCAACCAAAATTGACATAACCCTTTAATACGAACATCTTCTACAAGGTTTGCTAATACT
Organism: uncultured Lentimicrobiaceae bacterium; assembly: GCA_964528805.1. GTDB lineage: Bacteria > Bacteroidota > Bacteroidia > Bacteroidales > F082. Next base: position 15,965 of record CAZGWS010000025.1, read on the forward strand.
AACATTAGCTCATAGCGTGATTTAGAATAATTAGTATCATTTTCAATATCATGAAATTCATAATTTAAAAATTTTTTTACCAGATTATTAGAACTATTCTGGTTATCTTTATTCATTAAAGCAGTTCGTAACCAATATTCCATCTGGCTTGGATGATAAGTAACACCGCCAGATTCTTTAACCCAACGATTATCATTAATACCATCATAATAATCACTTAATAATTTATTAGATACAGTAATTAAATCTTCATAAACATCACTATCCTTCAAGCTTTGAGCAAGCAAGAAAAAGCCTTCGGATAATAAAGTAGTTTCAATAGTATTTGAAAAAACTCTCCTAAATTGACTCTTTTTATAACCTACATAATCAAGCCAATAATTACTCCATAATTTAAATAAAGTAATATAGCTTTTATACTCACTTTCAGTTAATGAATCTTTAATCCAATCAAATGTATAATGAGCATATCTACTATAACTAGAAAAATCGCTTAAGCTTTTATACCCAAAATCAGTGAAAACTTGCCAAAATAAATCCTTGGCCTTATTTAAATAACGTATATCCCCTGTATTATGATATGCCAAAGCATATGCAGAGGAAAACTCTGCTTTATTCCATACATTTTGATCAATAGAACCCTCTAATTGATTGATCATAATCAACCAACTTTTATGATTATTGTCTATTTTTGACTTATATACAGCCTTACGCTCCTTAGTCAAAAATATTTTAGCTGAACCAAAAGACGTGTTTTTTTCTGATAATATTGGGGAAGATACCTCCTTATCAGCTGAATGACTAATTTCCACTTTAGATATCTTAGAACATCCAACTACTGCGTTAATCATTATGATAATGGATAACAATATAATTTTATTCATAGTACCTACTACATCTGAAAAAAATGAAGTTTTAATAATTACAAAATAATATAACTTAGATTCAACTCATAAGTACAATTCAATTTATAACATATCCTCAGGCTACTAAAAGTTATGATTAATCTAGTGTTTGAGAAAAAAAAGATTGCCATATTCTGCTAAAATCATCCTGCAAGAAAAATATACAATCATCCTAAACTTATCATTTTCCTTCACAAAATAATTATAGTTATTAATCATTCCATAAGTTCTTGCACTTACAGGTTGTTTAAATTTTAGCTAATAGAGTAATTTTATACTGCGAAAACTTTCAGGACGAGTAATATACTTCACGCATCGTGGATACGAAATTTATAGCGAGTTACTTTTTTTGTCGATATCAACGACAGTATAGACACAGCTAATAGAGCGACGCATGAAACGGCATAACATAGCAAGCACAACCATTATAATTATGCAGTCTATCGGCAAAACTCAACCAATAGAAAGCCGCATCCATAACCATGTGAAGTATATGCAGGTTTTAGTCTCACTAGCAGTGTATTATAATGATCTACTCAAAAAACTATAAAAATTAACAATTTGCTTTAAAATAAATAAAGCCTATAAATTATAATGTCAGTGAAAATACAAAAACCAGCTAAAAATATTGATAGAAAAACTACTAACCAAAAATACATATTAACTTTTAGATAATTAAACTCAGGTAAAATATGAAGATAATTTCTGTTGTCGGTGCACGTCCCAACTTCATGAAGATTGCTCCCTTTATTCATGCTATAGAAAAACATAACAATTTAAATGTAGGCGAAAAAATAGAACATCTTCTAGTGCATACGGGACAGCATTATGATGATCGTATGTCAAAAGTTTTTTTTGAGTCTTTAAACATCCCAAATGCGGACATTCATCTTGGGGTTGGTTCTGGAACTCATGCCGAACAAGTTGGCAATACAATGATTGAGTTTGAAACTGTTCTTAAAAAAGAAAACCCCGACTGGGTTGTAGTTGTAGGTGATGTAAATGCAACTCTTGCCTGTTCAGTAACTGCAAAAAAAGAACATATAAAAGTTTGTCATATTGAAGCGGGTCTTCGTTCAGGTGATATTGATATGCCAGAAGAAGTGAACCGTTTAGTTACTGACCGTCTTTCGGACTTGTTGCTCACACCTGATTTGTTGTCTAGTGAAAATTTACGTCATGAAGGCGTAAATGAGGAAGCTATAAGCTTTGTTGGAAATCTCATGATTGATACATTAGAAGCAAATAGGGATATAGCAAGCAAGCTTAAAGTTGCCCAAATAGTACAAAATAATTTATTGGATGATAAAGTTCAAGTGCCTGATGAAATCAATAATTTCTCAGTACTAACAATGCACCGCCCATCAAATGTAGATGACAAAAAAATTCTTGGGTCTATTATCGACTTTCTTCTCAATGAACTTTGCGCTAATGAAACTTTAATATGGCCTGTTCACCCAAGAACAAAAAAACAACTTGAACAATTCGGCTTATGGAACCAAATTACTAATCATGAACATGTTTTTTTACTTCACCCGATTAATTACCATGAAATGCTTAATCTTAATATGACAGCAAATATGATGTTAACGGACAGTGGAGGTTTACAAGAAGAATGTTGCGTACTAGGCACACCTTGCCTAACTTTACGATGGAACACTGAACGCCCAATTACATTACGCAAACATGGTGGTGCATCTGTATTGGTTGGCAACAGTGCAGAGAGAATCCGTGAAGAATATAAAAACCTTGCTACCTCAAATGAACGTAATCCTCAAAAGCCTGAATTATGGGATGGGCATGCAGCTGACCGTTGTGTACAATCAATAATAAGAATGAATAAAAAGGGTGTTTAAGACAATAAAAAATAAATATGACTATGAACAAAACACCAGTTTTTATTTTTATCGTTTCTAGTCACCGCCATTTAGTTAAGGAAAGAAATAAGAAATATACCTGTTATTTTATTATTAGTTTCGGTGTTATTAAATCAAGCCACACAGAACTGTAATGGTTATGTTTTATTAGAAGAATTTTGCCGATTTTTTCAAAGAACTCTCAAAAATCATTAAACAGAAAGGTATGGCAGTTCTTAAAAATAGTGCCTAGATGCAGATTTCTACTGATCCGTTTGAGATAGACTCTAGTTGCTAAAACAGTTGCTTAGCTTGCTATATACTCATTTCAACACCGATCTACCAGAAAAAACTCAATATATAATCCGCATGCTATTTGCGTGCATCCGTCTACCTTTTTTACAATCTTTGAAATAAGCCGAACACCGTTACTCCCTCGAATTGACCCCATTTTATTTCAATGGGGTCAACAAACCTATTTACAATTAATACTTAGGTTTTATATACAGTAATCTACGTCCTTATTTTAAATTACCTGCTTTATCAAGATTAAACACCAGTGTCCCTGTTGCATTTGAAGACAAAGATCCTCCTTCCTTAATAACTACTGTTAATTTACTCCCGGCTGTTTTTGTCACAACACTATAACCCGCATTTTTAGATAAGCCTGTTAAGTAATGTTGACTAGCTTTTAAACTCTTAATACTATATTCAATTGCTGCTGGGACTGCATCAGACAGATTATTGTTAAATAACACAATATGATCCTTTCCTGCCCCATCAACATGCGTTCCTACCATATTAGCTGAAGGCATGTTTCCTGACTCTTTATTGATAACAGTAGCATCAGGCATATCATGCGTTGCTTGGTCTCCAAAAGATAGAATATTTATGAGTTCCGTTTTTAATTCCTCATTAAATGGTGAAACTGATAGATGCCATTTAAGCTGGTTAGCTGGGATTTCTTTCGAACCACTCGAATTTAGACCTCCGCCCCAAAAGTTTCCTTTTTTCTCATCAATTATGGTAGTCGCCACATCAGATGGAAATAATGTTTTGAATTGAAATGTTTTTCCTTCACTCTCAGTACTATAAATACCATTTGATAAGCTAGGCTTTGATTGAAAATGCTGAATATATTTTATTTGACGTAAACCATATTCTTTATTCAGGTCGATATGATCATAAACAATCACTACATCAGGTTTAATGAAAAACAGTTTACGCGTTACATGATTTGTATATTCTCTTTCACGATCCCACCATTTCAAGTTATACAGCTGTGTTCCATCTGCATAGGCATAAGCATAGTCATCGCTCGCATCAACTGCTCGGATACTCCCATTACCTACAGGACGGCTTTTAATAGAAGAACCCCAAGTAGAATCAACAGGCTTATTTAGCGTATTGTCATTATGCTCTATCAACAGTGTATTATGCGCAACACTTGCTCCTGCAAATGACCGCCCATAACCCGTCATTTCTTTACTAATATTTACTCCGTCGCTGACTATATTAAATGATAATGCATCTTTTTGAGCATGATCAACATTTCCTTTGCCCGATTGCATATAAACGACAGAGCCATCATCTTCCCAACTATCACGCATGGCTAACATTTCTATACCTGGCGCATAAAAAGTCGTATCCAATTCACGTGCAATAGGTAAAGCCGCCTGGCTAGCTGAATCCTTTTCAAATAGTACTCGCCATAAGCCCGTATAACCAGAGTTGTTTGGCGGCAGATGACCCTCTGCTAATGATTTATTTAACCAGTCTTGACCAAGAGCTTTAAATTCAGGAGATGACACGCCATCAATTAAACTAATCATTAAGTCATAACGATGGTTTTCCAAAGGTCGAGCATAATCTCTTGCTGCCTGAACATCTCCATATTGAAACATACCTGTGAAACCTGGATAGGTATTATGAATGGTTGCCAAGATTACATCTTGCATATACTTATTTGGATAAGGTATTCCTCGCAACTCTTTATTTAAAATAAACGCACGAACCCAATGTTCCATGGTACCAGAGCTATAATAAGAACCTTCTCCCCACATTCCACCAGCCATATGTCCATTCATGAACTGACCAACCACAAATTTATTTAGCATGGCATCAGACGCCGCATAAAGTTTATCAGCAAGTTTTGAACCGTCTAGGCTAATGGCTAACAATAATAAATTTTCAGCCAAAGATGTAGTTTCATCACTATCACCGACTCGATAACCTGAAAAGTCATTTTCGTAATTTACAAAACTCAGCCAATACGTTGCCCAGTTACCGAATATGTTCTTATAAACATCCTTTTCTGATGCTGAAAGATCGTTCTTAAGCCAAGAATAAGCAAGATGCGCATGATGACTATGAGCACGAAAATCATTTCGGCTTTTATAGTTCCAATCTTTATAGGAAATTAAAAATAGCTCTTTGGCTTTTTTCAGATAACGAGTGTCTCCTCCAATTTTATAGGCTAATGCGTAGGCAGGAACAAATCTAGCTGACCCATAGGGCACGACTTTATAATATTTTTCTAATCTACTAATTAAATGTTTCCAGCTAGGATGTCCTGTTCTCATTTTCTCCTGCATAGCAACTAATCTTTCATCAGTTAAAAAGATCTCACCTGAGGAACTAATCGGAATAATTGGACCTGGAGCTGGTTTTGGTGCTGGTGCTGGTGCTGGTGCTGGTGCTGGTGCTGGTGCTGGTGCTGGTGC
>CAZGWS010000026.1:0-20163 GCA_964528805.1 uncultured Lentimicrobiaceae bacterium
CGTTATGCAATGTATCAGGGTGGGTTAACACTTGGTTTTAATCCAAATAATAATTCAAATCTGAAGCTTATCTTATCTGCCTTTAACACAAACGAATCGGAAACTTACGATATACAAGGTCAGTATTGGATAGGTCAAGCAGAAGCTGACCCTACAGCTAATTCAGATTACGGCGAGTCTGTTCAATCACAGGGTGTTGGCACTTATTTGCTTCATGCACGTAACTACTTTAAAGCCGGCGTTATTTCGGTTGAACACAAGGGATCCATTGTTAGAAGCAATGGTTTGTTAAGATGGGGAGCGAGATACCAGCACCAGTTAGTTGATGATAAACTGCGCGAATGGGAAATGGTTGATTCTGCCGGTTATTCAATGCCAAACCCTACTGCTACGCCGGGTAATCTAACTCCTGATAATCCTGACTTTAAAATAAAAAATTTTATTAGTGCTAACAACAATCTAAACACAAATAAGGTTGCAGCATACCTTTCCAATCAATGGAATTTTATTAGAAAAAACAAAGACCAAATCACGCTAACAGCAGGCTTGAGAGCCAATTTCTGGGATTTTAACAGTGAGTTTTTGCTTGCCCCAAGAGTTAACTTATCATATAAACCGTCAAAAAATCCTAACATTGTTTTTAGATTAGCTACCGGTGTTTATTACCAAACTCCGTTTTATCGCGAGATGAGGGATGTATCAGGTGTAATAAATCATGACATCAAATCACAAAAATCAACTCATTTTATTGCCGGTACCGACTATAGATTTTCATCATGGGGGCGACCATTTATCTTCACAACCGAAGCATATTACAAAATTTTAGACAATCTAATACCTTACTATATTGACAATGTACGAGTAAGATACTTAAGCAACGAGCTTGCTAAAGGATATACGGCAGGAATAGATTTTAAAATTTACGGTGAGTTTGTTAAAGGCATTGACAGCTGGATGAGCTTATCATTAATGCAAACTCAGGAGGATATTTACGGGGATTATTACTATAATGCTGACAGCGTGCGTGTTGAACCCGGATACATTCCCCGCCCCACCGACCAACGTGTTAGTTTCTCAATTTTCTTCCAAGACTATATTCCAAATCATCCGTATTTAAAAGTTAACCTTCGACTGCTTTTTAACACAGGGCTGCCCTTTGGAGCACCCGGTTCTGAACGCTATCAGCAAACACTACGTATGCCCGATTACAGAAGAGTTGATATCGGCTTTTCTTACCAGTTAATTAACGAGGGAACAACGTTTAAATCAGGTAATCCATTAGCAGGGTTTAAGAATATGTGGTTAAGTCTTGAGGTATTTAATTTATTACAGATTTATAATACTGTTTCGTATATTTGGATAAAAGATATCAACAACAAGCAGTATGCTGTTCCTAACTATCTTACTCCAAGATTAGTAAACATTAAACTTATTGCCGAGTTTTAGAAAAATATAAATCAGCCTTTGAATCTATTGTATATCAACTAAATATATTATCAGAGAAAGGAATAAATAAAAAAGAATAATAAAGGGTACAGCAACTATTTGTAAAAACAAAACCAACAAAACCGATATCCCGATAAACACATACTTTGTCATATTTTTTCTCCACCCAAACCCTTCAAACTTTAGGGCAAACATAGGAAACCTTGACACCATTAGTAAAGAGCCTAATATTGCTACACCTAATAAAAAATAGGTATTAGTAATTATCATATAAAATAATTCACGATTTTCATAAAGATGTGTTCTGATTAAGGGTAGTGAAGCGATGAGTATTGCCAAGGCAGGTGTAGGCAAACCAAGAAAAGACGTTTTTTGATCTTCGTCGATATTAAATTTTGCAAGCCTTAGGGCAGCAAATGCAGGAACAACGAAAGCGATAAAGGGAATTATATTAAACTCTGCGGTATCGCCAAGAGGTTGCCCGTGGCTGATATTTATCATCTGAAACAGAATAAAACCAGGAGCTACACCAAACGAGACTACATCAGCCAGTGAATCAAGATCGCCACCAATTTCTGATTTAGCATTGAGTATTCGGGCTGCAAAGCCATCAAAAAAATCAAATATGGCTGCAATAAAAATCAAATATGCGGCTAAGTCAAGATTACCACTCATTGCTGAGTAAATAGACAAAATACCCGAGAGCATATTGAAAAGAGTTATAGTATTTGGGATGTGTTGTTTCATAGTCCTATTTTATTTAAGCAATGTCAAATGTACAATAATTATAATATGAAAAAATCTAATTTACCTCCTTTTATAATTTATAATTATTAAAGACCAGATAAACCTAATAAATAAATTACATTTGTCGTTTGTAAATCATAAATAAATAAATAAAGCTCCGAGTATTTTTCCTAAATGTTTTTTGCACATGGAAAGTTTACCGATGGGATGAAAAGGAAACCAATCATCCTCCCGATTTCTATAAAATAGAATGACTTGGAAAGGAGGAATGTTGACAATCTATGGTGATTGTTTGACTCGACTTAAGTTTTGGGCGGAGTGCTAACGGTTTAGTTGCTATGGATATCAACATACTATTTTTAGTCTCCCTTTTTATTATTGCCGTTATGTATGCGTCAGTTGGTCATGGTGGAGCCAGTGGATATTTAGCTCTGATGGCTTTATTTGGCGTATCAACTATTTATATTCGATCATCTGCATTGCTACTTAACTTATTTGTTTCAGCAGTATCATTTTATGCATACTATCGTGCAGGCTACTTCAGGTTAAAAATATTAACTCCTTTTGTGATAGGATCAATACCAATGGCTTTTATTGGAGCACGAATAAATATCAATCCTCAATTATATAAATATATACTTGGCGTTTTCCTTGTAATTGCTGTTGCCCGGATGGTTTACACCCCTAAATCATATGCCAAAGAGTTTATAAAGTTTAATTTTATTTTTGCCTTTTTTATTGGAACTGTGCTTGGGTTTTTTTCGGGATTAATAGGCATAGGTGGCGGCATTATTTTGAGTCCGTTACTTTTACTAATAGGATGGACCAACATAAAGGAAACAGCAGCAGTATCGGCAATTTTTATTTTTTTAAATTCAGCAGCAGGAATTATAGGTTTGCTCTCGGTAGGTGTAAGTTTTAGCCCTGATGTACTTTTATGGGCAGTAGTAGCAACTGCCGGAGGACTTGTGGGCGCATATGGCGGGAGCTTAAAACTATCAATGGTTAAGCTGAAGTATTTACTGGCATTTGTTTTATTAATGGCTAGTTTAAAGCTACTTCTAATCTAAGAAAATCAAAATTATTAATATTACAGAATAAATGAAGCAATTTAAAAATATACTTCTGATAAGTGGCACAGGTCGGAATTGTGGAAAAACAACAATGGCATGCAATATTATTAACCTGATGCACAAAAAGAGAAATGTTTTTGGATTAAAAATTACGCCACATTTTCATGTTACTTCACAAAAACAGCAACTTGTTGATGAGGGTATCGGCTATAAGATATTTCGTGAAATAGATACTCAATCAGATAAAGACAGCTCTCGCATGCTTCGTGCAGGTGCCAAGGAAGTATATTTTATTCAATGTGTTGATATTAATCTTGAGGGCATGTACGAACGGATGCTGAAATTAATACCTGCCAAAACCCCTGTTGTGTGCGAGTCGGGTTCATTTGCAAAAGTATTTAAACCGGGGTTACATATACTTCTGACGGGAAACACAACTAAAACTGTCAAATCATCGTATAAAGCTAATTTAAAAACAGCAGATATAATTATTAAACGGGGAGAAATGATGCTGATAAATCATGAATATATTTTTGAATTTTCTGACAATCAGTGGATAGCATACAATAAACAAGCTATAAAAATCATGCTAAATTAATAATCTGAACTCAATCTGGAATTTCAATATTTATCAATTATTTGCTGATATTTTATTTACTTATTTTATAAATAATTAATATACTCATAAGTGGTATTAAATAATTAAAATTATAACAACTTGTATTTCAGGTATCTGTAAATTTTTTATATTAAAAAGTTGCGTTTATAAAAAATTTTATACTTTTGCATTCCATAAACTTAGTAGGATTAATGGAACGATGATTATTCACACGAAAGTAAGATATGGGTTAAGGGCGATGATTGAGTTGGCCAACAACAAAACATCGAAAGGGTTATTACAAAAACAGATTTCAGAAGATCAGGATATACCATTGAAGTATTTAGATTCAATAATTACGGGGTTAAAAAATGCAGGTCTTATTATGAACTATGCAGGAAAGAGTAGTGGATATGTTCTGTCGAAAGATCCAAATAACATCTCTGTATATGATATTTACAGAGCATTTGAGCCTGAGTTAACATTAGTAAATTGCTCATGTGAAAGTAACATATGTAAACGATTAGATATATGCCCATCAAAAGACTACTGGTTTGAGCTCAACAAAGAGATAAAAAATAAAATGAAGTCATCAATTTTAGAACAATTAATGTAATTATTTACAAACTACATATGAAATATTTTAATAAAATCTTACTCACGATTTCCTTTGTTATTATTGCACTTTTGTATGGGTGCGAACATAGCAAAACCCTGGATGAAAGGATGTATAACAATGAGATATCAACAACCGCCATTGATACAGGTGAAAATATTGCAGTAGCTCCGCCACCGTTTAGCGAAGATATTTACCCTTGTTCTCAGTGCCATGCTGACCAAGAAACAAATCACACAAAAAGGGTATTAGTTGACATGCATGAAGAAATTAGTGCCTCATTTAATCACGATAAGGAAAACCGCTGGTGTTTAGATTGTCATAATGCTGATGACCGCGATTATTTACATCTTGCCAGCGGTAAGTTGATTAGTTTTGATGAATCTTACAAACTTTGTGGGCAATGTCATGGTAATAAATTACGTGATTGGAAAGCAGGAGTACACGGTAAACGTACCGGACAGTGGAATGGCAAAAAGCAATATCTATTGTGTGTAAACTGCCACAATCCACATTCGCCACATTTTAAAAAATTAAAGCCTTTACCACCTCCAATAAGGCAAGAAGATATAAAATTTGATAAAAATAAAAAGGTTAAATAATTGTGATATGTTAAAGGAAACCAACACTAACTCAAGATCTTCATTTATTAGGAAAGCCTCCCTTGCATTGGTATCAGTATTGGGCATTGGTATAGGCAGTATAAGCCTTAAAAAATCTCAAGTGTTTTCAGCCTACAGGGTGAATGCATTATCAAACAATGAAGCAAACGAAATAATAAAAAATATGCCTCTCCAAAATTCCGAAAAAGTGAAACCGGAGTTGCCACCAAAATCTCGTAAAAAATCCGCTAATGAGCGAATTAGCGAAAATTAATCAGACATTATGAAAAAAGAAAAAGATAGCTCGCGGAGAGACTTTTTAAAAACTCTGCCTTTAGCAGTTGCTGGTACTGCTGTTGCATTATCGTCGTGTGATAACCAAAGCATGACAGAATATCTACAAGATAATTTTAGAACTTTATCGAAAGCCGAGATAGATGTAATATTAGTAAATCTGGAGAAAAAATATACCAAAAAATACGGAAAAGAGTTTAGCGTTTCCGACACTCAGCCAATCGATGAAACTTTATTTGGATATGCCCTTGACATATCGCGATGTATTGGATGCCGCCGTTGCGAGTATGCTTGTGTTGACGAGAATAATCAGTCGCGCGATCCTCAAATACACTGGATTAAAGTTCTTGAAATGGATAAAGACAAAGGCGTTGACTTTGCACATGCAAATATCCATTATAACCCTGATTTGGTACCGCAGGAAGGTCATTTTTATGTGCCTATAGCTTGTCAGCAATGTGAAAACCCACCATGTATTAAAGTTTGCCCGGCTCAGGCTACATGGAAAGAAAAAGACGGAATAGTTGTAATTGATTATAACTGGTGTATTGGGTGTAGATACTGTATGGCAGCATGCCCATACGGAGCAAGACACTTTAACTGGGGCGAGCCCGAAATTCCTGATGATGAAGTAAATCCAATTACTGAATACCTCGGAAACAGACCGCGACCAAAAGGAGTTGTTGAGAAATGTACATTCTGTATTCAACGTGTTAGAAACGGAAGATATCCGGCATGTGTTGAAATATGCCCGGTAGGTGCAAGAAAATTTGGTAACTTATTAGATCCAAATAGTGAGATTCGTTATATTTTGAAGAATAAACGTGTCTTAATACTTAAAAATGAACTTAATACACAACCGAAGTTTTTCTACTTCTTCGGCGTTTAATAATACTTTACAATCAATCATTTTGATTAATCAACATCAATTAATATGCATCTTTATCACTTTTTTTTAGGTAGCCTTAAGGCGATATCCAAAGGCAGTAAATTATATTATTCATGGTTAGCATTCCTGCTGTTAGCAATACTATGGGGTTTGTTAGGATATATCCAACAAATACAGGACGGATTGATATTAACAAATATGCGAGACTCAGTTTCGTGGGCATTTTACATCGGAAACTTTACTTTCCTTGTTGGTGTTGCGGCAGCTGCAGTAATGCTGGTAATTCCTGCCTATGTTTATAACTGGAAACCCATAAAAGAAATTGTTATTTTTGGTGAGTTATTGGCCATAACAGCCGTTATAATGTGTATTGGCTTTATTATGGTTGATATTGGAAGACCACTTAGATTTTGGCATATGTTACCGTTTGTTGGTACTATGAACTTCCCATCGTCAATACTGGGTTGGGACTTTATTGTTTTAGGCACTTACTTTTTACTTAACTTTTCTGTTGTAACATATTTATTGTATTGTGCTTTTTACAAAAAAGAGTATAACAAATCGGTTGTAATTCCTTTGGTGTTATTGAGCATCCCTGCTGCCGTTGCAATACATACTGTAACAGCATTTCTTTTTAACGGTCTTCCTGCACGCCCATTTTGGAATAGCGCATTGCTGGCTCCAAGGTTTTTAGCTTCTGCTTTTTGTGCCGGACCTGCCATACTGTTAGTACTTTTCCAAATTCTCAGGAAAACAACAAAATTTCAAATTAAAGATGAAGCAATATGGCGTATTGCCGAATTAATGGTTTATGCAATGTTTGTGTACTTATTCTTCTCGGTTTCCGAATTATTTAAGGAATTTTATTCAGATACAGAACATCTTATTTATTGGAAATACCTACTTTTCGGCATAGGCGATCATAAGGAAATTGTGATGTACAGCTGGACGTCAATTATATTTGGAATGATAGCTTTCTTCCTTTATATTTTCCCAAGTACCCGAAAAAATCTACTTACATTAAATATTGGAGCTGTATTAATCTATTTTAGCGTTTATCTTGAAAAAGGAATGACTCTGATTATTCCCGGATTTACACCTGACGTTGTTGGACAAATTTACATTTATACACCTTCGCTAACAGAAATACGGACATCAGTGCTTATATTCTCATTAGGAGCTTTACTTTTTACATTTATGCTTAAAATTGCTATTGCCATTTTGTTTGATAATCATAATATTGAAAATATACCCGTGAAAAAAGCAGTCTAATCTGAATAATTCATGTGTTTAGTTTAATGTGGATGAATTAAAATAACGCACTTAATAAAGTTAAATTACTTACGTTTAAAATACTGTTGATAGTTTAATAGCTTGTTATAAAGGCTCCTGCGGATCTATAATATATTAATATCATCAAAAACTATTATTATGGATGAAGAACATAATGATTCTGACAGCAATGTATTAATTGACAGGATTAACAACATGGAGTTGAGGATTTCGCAATTAGAAGCAAATCTTAATATTCAAACAATTACTTCTAAAGAAGAGCACATTAGTAAGTTACCCGAAGAAGAGTTACAACCGCTTACTGATAAATTTCATTTAGAAACAAAATTTGGCGAATCAGGGCTGGCATGGCTGGGAAATTTTGTGCTATTTTTCGGCATTGCGTTTTTAGTACAGTATATTCAAAATATTGGCTACCATATTGCATCTTCAATATTTGGTTATATCTCTGTAATTGTAATATTTGCACTAAGTTACTTTCTATCAAAAACATATAATAAAATTGCCTCAATATTTTCTTTAAATGCCTATCTGTTACTATTTTACGTTACTCTCAGGCTGCACTTTTACACCTTAGATCCCATATTAGCAAGCAAAATTATTGCAGTGTCGCTATTAACAATAGTATCATCTATTCAGATAATTATTTCAGTAAGAAAAAAATCAGCACTATGGGCAGGAATAGCACTTTTTCTACTAAGTATAACGGCTGTTGTTAGTAATACAACTCATTTTATGCTTATTATATCAGTTGTAATTGCTGTTATTTCAACAGTATTTTTATTCCGGTTTTTATGGATTAGATTATTCTACGAATCTATAATTCTTTCTTATTTGATTAATTTTCTGTGGTTGCTTAATAACCCTGTTATAGGTAATAAAATTCAATTAATTACAAACCATAACTTTGGGTATATCTATTTGTTTTTAGTTGCTGCAATTTACTCTTTGGGAGCTCTTTTGCAAAAATCGGATTCTACATTTAAAAATAGAATTATTACATCCTTAGTACTCAATGGGGTTGGTTTTTCTTTTCTTCTATTATTGTTTGGTATTACTTTTTTTAAGAACAACTTTGTAATGATGGTGGGCATGGTTTCTATATATTGTATCGCTTACTCGGTGCTTCTCCAACTAAAATCAGAATGGAAGATTACGGCATCATTATTTGCATTGTATGGGTTTATCACTTTAAGTACAGCAGCGTACGGATTATTCCAATTCCCACATGTGTATTTTGTTCTTGCAATACAAAGCCTGTTGGTAGTATCGATGGCTATTTGGTTTCGGAGTCGATTTATCGTTATTATTAATACACTACTTTTTATTTCTTTATTAATTTTTTATTTAAGTACGTCATCGTTACTTAACGGTGTAAATATTTCATTTTCAATTGTTGCATTGGCAACGGCACGAATTTTAAATTGGAAAAAAGACAGGTTGACAATTAAAACTGATATCTATAGAAATATTTATATGGTGTTAGGATTTGTTATGATATTAATAACTCTCGCACATATAATGCCCGTAAGATTTATTACACTATCATGGACATGTGCGGCAGTTGTGTATTTTGGGCTGAGCATGATAACTAAAAATGCAAAATACAGGTATATGGCTTTGGGCACGCTTCTTGCGGCAGCGGTTTACTTATTTTTAATTGACTTAGCAACAATTGAGTTGGTATTTAGAATTATTGCATTAATGTTTTTTGCAACTATCTCAATAGGTATTTCTATTTATTATTCAAAAAAATCGAAAAACAAATCGCCGAAATAGTGTATTTATTACTAATTAATGTATGCAATTACATATAAATAGTTTTTACACTCCACTTTTGTGGGTTGACTTGTGTGTTTGTATAAACCGGTAGAGCTTAAAGTGTATAGTGGCTTTTTATTCCAATTCTTCATATGGTAAAATTATAACCTATAGTTTGTGTTGCCAACTTACCCCTAATTTCAGATTTGCTAATTAAATTATAATTGTTTTTTTTTTACATTTGCACCATTATAAATATATAATAATGTCACAAAAACTTTCAATACTCATACCAGCTTTCAACGAAGCTGCAACAATACACAAGATACTTAACAAAGTACTTGACGTAGAGTTAATTAATGGTATAGAAAAAGAATTACTGATAATAAACGATTTTTCCACCGATAGTACCTCCACAGTTATCAAAGAGTATATATCAAACCACAAAAACGTAGCAATAAAATTATTTGAACAAACTTCAAATATGGGTAAGGGTGCTGCTATACACAGGGGGATTAAAGAGGCTAAAGGCGATTTTATAATTATACAGGATGCTGATTTAGAATATGATCCCAGCGAATATAACAAATTATTACAGCCAATTTTAAATGATTTTGCCGATGTCGTTTACGGCTCTAGATTTATGGGTGGAAACCCACACCGGATACTTTTCTTTTGGCACTCCATCGGAAATAAATTCCTCACCATACTATCAAATATATTTACAAATTTAAACCTTTCCGATATGGAAACATGCTATAAACTGTTTAAAACCGATATGCTTAAATCGTTATCGTTAAACGAAAAGCGCTTTGGTTTTGAGCCCGAAATAACCGCAAAAATTTCTCGTGTCGCAAAAGTTAGAATTTATGAGGTTGGCATATCATATTATGGGCGCACTTACGAAGATGGGAAAAAAATAGGCTGGAAAGACGGCACAAGAGCAATTTATAGTATTATCAAATACAATTTATTTTCAAAGTAGCTCTCATCATTTATAATGAAAACACCTAACCAAAATAAATTAGAAATAAGTAACCGAGTAGTTTACCTATTACTATTACTTGTATTTATTGCAGGTGGAATTACTATTTTTACAACTCATAATAGCTTTGGTGGTGGCGACAATTTTTCTCATTATAAGTTTGCACATTGGGGGTGGAAATACCATAACCTGCTATTTAACCATTGGGGCAAACCCGTGTTTACCATACTCATGTCGCCATTTGCGCAATTAGGTATTAATACAGCACGAATTTACAACCTGATAATGGGCATTTTAACTGCTATAGTAATTTGGAAAACTGCTGAAGTTCTAAAATTTAAAAATGCTGTAGTGAGTTTACTCCTGGTATTGTTTACTCCTATCTATTTTATAATGATGTTTACTACTTTAACAGAAGTAAGTTTCAGCTTTTTTATATCGCTGGCAATATTGTTATTTTTTAAGAATAAATATTTACTATCAGCCATTATTGTTTCATTATTACCCCTCATCAGAACAGAAGGTATTGTAGTGTTGCCATTATTTATTGCTGCATATAGTTTTAGGCGGCAATTTATCGCCATACCTTTTCTTGCAGTTGGTTTTTTTGTAATTACACTTTTAGGATGGCAATTTTATAGTGACTTTTGGTGGTTAATAACTAAAATGCCTTATAGTGGAAGCGCAAAAGATATCTACGGAAGTGGATCCCTATTTCGTTTTTTAATGGACACACGGGGTATATTGGGTTACCCAATAGCCGTTTTGTTTGTAACAGGGCTGTTTATTTCAATCAGAGACTGGGTTATACGTGATAAATATGGTACAACAGAAACATTTTATTTTCTTTTACTTGTTACGGGCTCATATATCGTTTTCTTATCTGCACATTCATTTGTCTGGTGGCAAGGTATTGGTAACTCACTGGGACTCATACGTGTAATAGCATCTGTTGCTCCATTGGCAGCATTAACGGCTGTACCCGGATTAAGTTGGCTAATGATGTGGGGAAAATCGAAAAATAAATTAACAACAAATGTTATTACACTAATGTTGATGTTATGGATTGTGGTTCTCGGTATTAACACGCACATTGGAGGTTTTCACTATTCACGTGTTGAGAAGTTAGTGCGTGATGCTGCACAATATCTTAAAGAAAATAAACTCGACAAATATAAAATATTCTATTATGACTCGCAGATAATCATTAATTTACAAATAGACCCGTTTGATAGATCAAGAAGTAAAGTTGGCGTATTAAATAAGCAGCATCCTGCTATGTCGATGCCAGATAGTGCCATATTAGTTTGGGATGCACATTTTGGCCCAAATGAAGGTAGGTTACCTTTAAGCCATCTTAAAAACAGTAAAAATCTTACACTTTTAAAAGTAATAAAGCCTATTCATCCTTTTAAAGTATTGGGAGGCTACGACTATGCTATCTATATTTTTCAAAAATCTACAAAAAAAACAGGAAACCTCAACGATTCTATTACACAACCTAATGAAGAGTTTATTATTGATTGTGAAGATTATATAAAAGCGGACAGTACCATATCATGTTCAGGGAACAGAAGTCTTAGTGTAACACCTCAGCAGGAATATGTTCACTTGATAGATACTAAAGTATCAAATCTAACGCTACCCTCATTATCATCAATAAAAGTAGATTTTAATGCTGCGCTATACTGCGATAAACAAATCGGCAATAAAAATGTTAAAATAGTTTGTACATTGGAAAATGATGGACACATGGAAATTTACAAAGCTATTGATTTGGTTGATCCAATTAAAATTGTTAACAAATGGAATTTAATACAATGTACTTTTAGAATGGATAATATAATAGACAAACAAAGTAATTTAAAATTATATATTTGGAATAAAAGCAGTACCGAATTTAATATTGATAAAATTAAAATAGAAATTGGAAGTAGAAAAAAGGTGTATAAATAAAAATACTATTTATTGAGTTTTTCTTCTAAGCAAACAACAAATTGTCCTCCTCTACGTGTTTCACTTAATTTGCTACGAAATACCCTTAAAAAATATAATTTATTAGATATTACAATGTTATTAGTATTAATATTGAAGAGTAATAATTTTAATTAACAAATTAAAACAATTAAAAAGATGTCTAATATTTATGAGCAAAAAGTAAATGATTTTATGGCTAAAGTCATTGCTAAAAATCCTACTGAAGTTGAGTTTCATCAAGCAGTACACGAAGTTGTTGAATCAATCATCCCTTACATTGAAGAAAATCCGCAATATAAATCGGCTAAAATTCTTGAGAGAATGACTGAACCTGAGAGGGTAATTATATTCCGTATTCCATGGTTAGACGATAAAGGTGAGGTTCAAATAAACCGCGGCTTCCGTATTCAGATGAATAGTGCCATTGGACCATACAAAGGAGGTTTGCGTTTTCACCCAACAGTAAACCTTGGCATTCTTAAGTTTCTTGCATTTGAACAAGTGTTAAAAAACTCACTTACTACTCTTCCTATGGGTGGTGGCAAAGGCGGTTCCGATTTTGATCCAAAAGGAAAATCAGATAATGAGGTTATGCGTTTTGCACAAAGCTTCATGAGTGAGCTATTCCGCCATATTGGACCAAATACCGATGTGCCTGCTGGTGATATTGGCGTAGGTGGTCGCGAAATTGGCTTCTTGTTTGGTCAATATAAAAGACTAAGAAATGAATTTACAGGTATTCTTACCGGTAAAGGTCTTGAATGGGGCGGTTCATTAGTTCGCCCTGAAGCAACAGGTTACGGTAATGTTTATTTTGCAAAAGAAATGCTTAAAACTCGCGGTAACAGTTTGAAAGATAAAATTGTTACCATTTCAGGTTCCGGTAACGTTGCGCAATATGCAACTGAAAAAGCCACTCAATTAGGCGCAAAAGTTGTTACATTATCTGATTCATCAGGATATATTTATGATCCTGCCGGTATTGATACCGAGAAATTAGCTTTTGTAATGGAGCTGAAAAATGTTAAACGTGGTCGCATTAAAGAATATGCCGATAAATTTGGTGTAGAATTCTTCGCCGGACAACGTCCTTGGGGTATTAAATGTGATGTTGCATTACCATGTGCTACACAAAACGAAATAAACGAAGATCAAGCCAAAAAACTTGTCGAAAATGGTTGTTTCGTAGTAAGTGAAGGAGCAAATATGCCTTCTGCTCCCGAAGCAATTACAGTATTCCAAAAGGCTAAAATTCTTTACGGTCCCGGTAAAGCCGCCAATGCAGGTGGCGTTGCAGTGTCAGGTCTTGAAATGAGTCAAAACTCCATGCGCTTTAACTGGACAAGCGAAGAAGTTGACGAAAAACTTCACCAAATAATGAAAGATATTCACTCAACATGTGTTGAATATGGCAAAGATGGTGATTATATTGATTATGTAAAAGGTGCAAATATTGGCGGTTTTGTTAAAGTTGCCGATTCAATGCTGGCACAAGGTATAGTGTAATAATACTGTTGATTAATCTCTTTAAAAGCCGTATATGGAATTCCATATACGGCTTTTTTTAGTACATTTACCGTCTAAATTTCGCTAAATGACTAATAGTACATACGACTACATAATAATAGGTTCCGGTTTTGGTGGCTCTGTTTCGGCATTGCGCCTTAGCGAGAAGGGCTATAAAGTACTTGTTATCGAAAAAGGTAATTGGTGGAGTCCCAATGACTTCCCAAAAACAAATTGGCATCTGAAAAAATGGTTGTGGCTGCCTTCATTACACTTTTTTGGATTTTTTAAGCTTACATTTATGCGTCATGTAGGCATATTAAGTGGCGTAGGTGTTGGTGGAGGATCGCTAGTGTATGCAAACACTCTACCGCGTCCAAATTCTGCTTTTTTCAAATCAGGCAGCTGGGCGGGCATAATGGATTGGGAATCAAAACTTGAACCACATTACCTTACTGCCGAAAAAATGCTTGGTGCTACAAAAAATCCCAAACTATTTGATGCAGACCTAGCATTGCAGGAACTTGCAAAACAATCAAATTGTAAAGATAGCTTTGAACCTACTAACGTGGGTGTGTTTTTTGGCGATCCCGAGGAAACAGTTCCTGATCCGTTTTTTAACGGCAAAGGACCTGACAGGCAAGGTTGTAAGCATTGTGGTGCTTGCATGACCGGTTGCCCACATAATGCAAAAAATTCATTAGATAAAAATTATCTTTATCTCGCAATGCAAAATGGAGTTAAAGTTATTGCAAAAAATAAAGTTACAAAAGTTAAACCTAATGGAAACAGCAATGGCTCTGATGGTTATGTGGTAACATACCGCAGTTCTAAAACTATGTTTTTAAGTAAAAAGCACAGAGTAACATCAAAAGGGATTGTTTTTTCGGGAGGAGTGCTGGGTACTGTACGCTTACTCTTAAATATGAAGCATACTCACCTGCCAAAACTTAGCACAAAAACTGGTGATGATATTAGGACCAACAATGAGAGTTTAATTTATGTTGTCTCAAAAGATAATTCTAAAGATTTTTCACAGGGTGTTGCAATAGGGTCAATTTTCCCATCAGACGAAAACTCACACATTGAACCTGTTAGGTATGGTGCAGGATCAAATTTTTGGAAGTTAATGGGAGTACCAATTACTTTTGGGAGGAATATATTTGTACGAGCAGGTAAGCTATTATACCATCTGCTAAGGCATCCTGTTTCATGGTTAAGAATTTATACTACAAAAGACTTTGCAAAAAGATCTGTTATCCTCCTCTTTATGCAACACCTTGACAGTACTATAAAATTTAAAAGTGGATTATTTAATTTAAAATCTCGTATTTCAACGGGGAAAGCACCTACTGCTTTTATCCCCGAAGCCAAAAAATTAGCTGAAAAAACAGCTGATATTATTAACGGCAAGGCATTTGTACTCAGTACCGAAGCACTAACCGGAATACCAACAACAGCACACATACTTGGTGGAGCACCAATTGGCACGTCTGTTGAAACTGGGGTTATTAATAAAAACCACGAAGTATTTGGTTACAATAATATGTACATCTGCGACGGCTCTGCCATATCAGCTAATCCGGGTGTTAACCCATCGCTTACCATCACAGCTATGACTGAGTTTGCCATGAGTAAAATTAAAAAGAAAAATAATTTATAGACCAAATATTTATTATGTAAGGTACTTGGCAACAATGGGCATCCTGCGACCCATACCAAAAGCTTTGACAGAAATACGTAACATTGGGGGAGTTTGATAACGTTTATATTCGTTTGTATTAACAAGTTTCAATATTCTATTTACAAGATCTTTATCAAAACCCCTATCCGCAATCTCTTGTGGTCCATTGCGTTGCTCAATATACAAATAAAGTATTTCATCAAGTATATCATAATCAGGTAACGAATCAGAGTCTCTTTGATCAGGATGCAACTCCGCCGATGGTGGTTTTGATAGTATATTCTCCGGGATTATCTCATTATCACGATTTATATAACGGGCAAGTTTATAAGCCTGAGTTTTATACACATCACCAATAACAGACAGTCCACCATTCATATCTCCGTACAATGTACCATAACCCACTGCAGCCTCACTTTTGTTGCTCGTATTTAGAAGTATATATCCAAATTTATTTGATAATGCCATTAAAATAACTCCCCTCGTTCGTGCCTGTATGTTCTCTTCGGCAATTCCGGCAGGTAAGCCTTTAAAATATGGTTGCAAAAGATTTTCAAACGAAACAAACGCATCTTCGATATTAATAACATCGTAAGACATATTTAAATTTTTAGCTAATTTAATTGAGTCGTTAAGCGAATGATCTGAGGAATACCTTGACGGCAGCAACACATTATACACATTTTTACTACCGAGTGCTTTTACTGCCAAAGCCGCAGTTAATGCAGAATCTAACCCCCCGGATAAACCTAAAATGGCCTTACTAAAACCAAGTTTCTGAAAATAATTTCTTATTCCCATAACCAAAGCATCATGTATATCAGCAATTTCTACTCGTGGCGTTTCTGAATAATTGGGAAATCTATCCATCATCATATTATCAAGACTAAAAGTCTTAAAATCTTCTTTAAAGTAATTAAGCTCATCAACTATTCTGCCATCAGAGTTCATCACCAGTGATCCTCCATCAAAAAGTAACTCAGTTTGAGCACCTACATGATTAACATAAAAAAGAGGTAACTTATATTGTAAGGCATTCTTTCGCAGCACTTCTTTACGCTCTTTTACCTGATGATAATTATAAGGTGAAGCAGCAATATTTATCATTAAATCGGGACTTTGCTTCATCAACTCGTCCATTGGGTTAATTGTGTACAGCGGGTTATCCTGTATATTCCACAAATCCTCACAAATGGTTATTGCTATTTTTTTACCATGATATTCAACCACATTAAATATTGTATTTGGTTCAAAATACCTGTATTCATCAAAAATATCATAATTTGGAAGTAGCGTTTTGTTTACTATTTGCCGGATCTTACCATCTGCTAAAAATGCAGCAGAATTAAATAAGGGCTTACCCTTATCATTTTTATTGTATGTAGGTAATCCCACAATTGCAGCTACATTAATACAATATTTAGCAATTGCGTTTACAGATGTAATACACTGCTGCACGAAGTTACTAAACTCTAAAAAATCACGCGGCGGGTATCCTGAGATGGCAAGTTCTGGAAACACTACAATATCAGTACCCTCATGCATACCTCGCTTGATACTTTCAATTATTTTGGAAGTATTTTCTTCAAAGTTACCAATATGATAATTTAATTGTGCTAATGCTATTTTCATTTTTTACCTTTTACACTTTTCAATTCAAATATCTCCAATAAAGAAACACAAATGAAAAAATTACAAAAAAGCCTATCCCAACCCACGACAATATTTTTAAAAATAATCCGGGGACCGCCTCTTTTGGCATATGCTTATCAGTTACAACTCTATAGTTTAGCCATGCCAACAAAGGTGCGGTTAAGAAAGACAATGTTGTTGCCATACTAACCATTGCACCCATTGATTCTCCTGCAAAAGCAATTATCAACATTGTACCTACTATTATCACGGCAAACCAAATCCATGTTAATTTTTGCTTATTCTTAATATTTTTCCAGCCAACAGGAAACATATTTTTAAAAACGGGGCTTAATACTCGCGGATATGCATCCAAGACGGTAATTGTTGTGCTAATCATTGTGGTGGTAGCGGCTATGGAGACTATCCAATATGCCCAGTTACCAAGACTTGAAGTGTACATTTTTATAAATTGCTCCGAAAACATCTTACCATTCGGCGAAAATTCTTCTCCGGTTCCGTACATTACAAGTGCACCCATTGCCAAAAACGCCATTGCCAATATTGCCGTACCAAAATATCCTATTTTAAATTCAGTTAATGCATCTTTAAGTTTAGGGACATATCCCAACTCTTTTGCCTTAGCTACATTCCATACTGATGTCCATATAGAAACGTCAATGGGAGCAGGCATCCAACCCACAAATGCTATCAGAAAAAAAATATCAGCACCATTAGTCCAGCTAAAGTGCTGTATTGAATCCGGAGTAATCACTTTATGGATGCCCAAAGCTTCAAAAACTGCAACAATTGTTGATACTGCCAAAAGCACAATAATAAATTTAATTACTTTATCCAACAGGCTATATTTACCAACAACGAGTATGAGCATAGAAATAATTAACGTGATAGCACTAAGTGTTATAATATTTACAGAAATATTAAAAACATAAGCTATAAGACCAACAGTAACAACAGTAACAGCAGCCTGAATTATAAACATTGAGCCAACGGTAACAATTGCAAATAGCGATACTGCCCAACGACCAACTTTTCTGTATCCGTCAACCAAATTTGAACCGGTTGCAACAGCGTATCGGGTTCCAAATTCAAAAAAAGGGTATTTTAGTATATTGGCTAATATTAACACCCACATTAAATCGAAGTTGAACATTGCTCCTGCACGAGTGCTTTGTACCAAGTGTGATACTCCAACAGCTGCACCTGCATATAGCAAACTCGGTCCTAAAATTTTTAAAATATTTTTCAATCTGTTCAATTATTACTAAAAAGCAAATGTAATAATTTCATTAGATTTGAAACTTGTGAATTGTAGATGTATATAAATACTTCAAGATGAACGTGTTTCAAAGATAATGTGCTTCCTGATAGCCAAAAATATTAAATTTTGATATGGATAAATGTAAGCCTTTT
Organism: uncultured Lentimicrobiaceae bacterium; assembly: GCA_964528805.1. Classification (GTDB taxonomy): domain Bacteria; phylum Bacteroidota; class Bacteroidia; order Bacteroidales; family F082. Next base: position 18,538 of record CAZGWS010000026.1, read on the forward strand.
ATACAGTTCAATTGAAAAATCCTATCACTTTTAACAAGAATAATAACTATATCTTATTTACAATATATATTATATGTATTTTTCAGCATACTCTAAATAATTTGCATGCATAGTACCTTGCCTGCAATAGTTTGCTAAAGCATATGTAATAATCAGGTTAATCGATCAACAAGTTTGCCATTAACAAAAATATCTCGAATTCTTTCAGGTTTTGTCAAAAAGTATGTTTTAAGTCCCAATTTTTTAGCAGCATCAATATTTCTCGGATTATCATCAATAAACAAAGTGGTATTTAAATCCAAAGCATGTTGGTTAATTACAAATTCAAATATTTCGGGGTTTGGCTTAAGCAGATGTAAGTCGAATGAGAAATATGCTTTATCAAAAAGACTATCAAATTCCGAATAGCCAAAACGTAACTGCAAGTCTCGTATAAACAAATCGTAATGTATTTCGTTTGAGTTACTTAATAGAAAAATTTGATAATGATCTTTTACCTGTTCAATAACGTCAATTCTTATTCCTGGAATATCGTAAAGTAAAGCATTCCAAGCATCGTCAAGTTGCTGATCGGTAATATCCAAGTTTAAAAACGATTTAAGCCTGATACGAAATACCTCAGGAGTAAGAATTCCGCGTTCAAATTTACCCAATATTTCTTCAATAAATGCGGGGGTACTTAGCTTGTCAACATCTGTAAAGCCTAGTTTTATAAACTCATCAACAGTTCGTTGCGGATCAATATCAAGGATAACACCTCCAAAATCGAAAATTATATTTTTTATTTCCATAATATTCATAGTTTATAATGGCAAATATACTGCTAATATTTTGTGATTAAACTTTAGCCAACTTAATAATTTCATAATATGGATGAATTCGATTGTATAAAAAACTAAAGAATACAACATTATTTATTTATTTTTGTTTTTTTAAAATTAAATACATTGTGGCTGAGGTTATAACTTTAATTGTTGCCGGAATGCTGGTTGGCTTTATTAATACGCTTGCCGGTGGTGGAAGTATAGTTTCTCTTTCGGTATTAATGCTGCTGGGCTTACCTGCCACCATTGCTAACGGCACAAACCGTGTTGCCATTACCCTACAAACACTTACGGCAACATCAAGTTTTAAACAACAAAAGGTGTTAGAAATCCGAAAAGCAATTTATCTTTCAATTCCTGCAATATTGGGATCATTAATAGGAGCTTGGTTTGCCGTTGATATTAGCGAGGCTGTATTTGAAAAAGCCATCGGAGTTATTATGCTTATTATGATGGTGCTAATACTTTATAAACCACAAAAATATCTTTACGGAAGAACAGAAATAAGCAGCAAACCTTTAAACTGGAAGACCTATATTATTTTCTTTTTTATTGGTATTTATGGTGGCTTTTTGCATATGGGTGTTGGATATTTTTTACTTGCGGGTATAGTTGGTAGTGCCGGATTCGATCTTGTAAAGGCAAATGCCATCAAAGTTTTTATTGTACTTGCTTACGCTCCATTTACCTTACTTATTTTTATGTGGTATCATCAGGTGAACTGGGAAGACGGTCTTCTGCTCGGCGCAGGAGCTGTAGTGGGAGCAATAGTGGCATCACGAATGGCTGTAAATCATGGTGT
>CAZGWS010000026.1:20263-21407 GCA_964528805.1 uncultured Lentimicrobiaceae bacterium
CAATTAAGTCCGGATACACGAAAAGACAGTTGGGATGGTTGCTCCGGTTATCACTACTCTGACGATTTTATCATTGGCTTTAGCCACACACATCTTAGCGGTACCGGTGTGGGCGATTATGGTGATATCAGATTTGTGCCAACAGTTGGGAAGTTACAGTTTACTCCCGGTACTTCTGCAAACCCATCATCCGGATATGGCTCAAAATTTAATCATGATAATGAGGATGCTTCTGCCGGCTATTATAGTGTAAAATTAGATAATGGTGTTGATGTTGAACTTACTGCAACAAAACGTGCCGGTATGCAGCGTTATAGTTTCCACAATTCACACAAAGCACATGTGCTGATAGATTTAGTTGAAGGTGTGGTATCGGAGAAAATTATTGATGCTGAGATAAAAATAATTAGTGATCATGAGGTTATTGGCTACAGAAGAACATCAGGATGGGCAAAAAATCAGGTGGTTTACTTTTATTCATCTTTCTCTCAACCTTTTGTTAGCAAAGGAATTGTAGTTGATGGGAAATTTAAGAAGAATAAATTGATTGTATCAGGCGACAGCCTTATAGCAGTACTTAACTTTAATGCTGAACAGGGGAAGCCACTATTGATCAAAACCGGCATTTCTGCCGTTGATTATTTGGGTGCAGCAAAAAATTGCAATACTGAAATACCTGATTGGGATTTTGATAAAGTTAGAAGAAACGCAGCTATAGCCTGGGATAATGAATTGGGTAAATTTAACATTTCGGGCGGTGATAAAAATAACCTGACTATTTTTTATACCGCACTTTATCATACTATGTTAGCTCCTAATTTATTTTCTGATGTTGATTCTCGTTTTCGTGCGCATGATGGGAAAATCCACCAAGATAATTCCTTCAAAATGTACACTGTATTTTCACTTTGGGATACTTTTAGAACATTACATCCCTTGTTTACAATAATTGAACAAAATCGCACAAACGATCTCATTAATTCAATGCTCGATATGTATAAACACGATGGTACATTGCCCGTGTGGGAGTTAGCAGCTAATGAAACTAATTGTATGATTGGCTACCACTCCGTGCCTGTTATTGTTGATGCATGGGAAAAGGGTATAAGAGGTTTTGATGCGCATCTTGCGTTGGCAGCGATGG
>CAZGWS010000027.1:0-3700 GCA_964528805.1 uncultured Lentimicrobiaceae bacterium
ATGGGACCCACCACATCTCCGGGAGGGTATGCCGGTTTGGGGAGGATTAATTGCGTTGGTTTTAATCCTTCTGATAATGATATTATCTATGCTGGTGCAGCAGCCGGCGGCATTTGGAAATCAACCGACGGGGGTGCATCATGGATACCTCAGGGTGATGACCTTGATGCAATTGGCATCAGCGGAATTGTGGTAATTACCACTTCGGGTGATGACGAAATTTTTGTTGCTACCGGCGACAAAGATCATTCTGATACATATTCGGTAGGTGTTGTAAAATCTACCGATGGTGGTACAACCTGGCAAAATACAGGACTCACATTTACTGCCGGTCAAAAACGATTAATATACAGATTGTTGCTTGATCCTATCGATGATAATATTATGTATGCTGCAACAAATGTTGGTGTTTATAAAACAACAGATGCAGGAGTAACGTGGAATGTAATAGTGAATAATCAGTTTAAAGATATGGAGTTTAAACCCGGAAATGCTGATATAATTTATGGCAGCACCAACGATGGTGAGGTTTATAAAAGTACTGATGGAGGTGCTAACTGGTCGGTTACTATTTCAACCGGTGCTAAAAGAACCGAATTGGCTGTTTCGCCTGATAATCCGAATGTTGTTTATGCTTTAATTGCCAATACAAATAGTGGACTTTTTGGGATTTATAAATCGAACGATTCCGGAACAAATTTCTCTGCTGTTTATAATGGCATTAACCTATTGGGATGGGATTGCAGTGGCGGCGATTCTGGTGGTCAGGCATGGTACGACTTGTGTATTGCATCTGATCCCAATAATGCCGACGTTGTGTATATTGGTGGCGTAAATAACTGGAAATCTAGCAATGGTGGAATAACATGGAGTATTAACAATCATTGGTCGAGTAATTGTGGTGGAACGGCCACAACAGTTCATGCCGATAAGCATAACTTGGCGTTTCAAAATAGTACGTCAACATTATTTGAATGTAACGATGGCGGATTATACAACACAACTGATAATGGTTCTACCTGGAATTACATTACTGATGGTATGGCTATAAGCCAGATGTACCGCCTCGGCGTAGCACAAACTGCTCCTGACGATGTAATAACGGGCTTGCAGGATAATGGGACAAAAAGCTACTCATCTAATACATGGGAAGATGTTATTGGTGGAGATGGCATGGCTTGTTTAATAGATCATTCTGACGAGAACATACAGTATGGCTCTATTTATTATGGCTCTATTTACCGCACAACCGACCATTGGGCAAACTCAACAAACATTAGCAACGGGTTGTCGGGCAATGCTGCATGGGTAACTCCTTATGTTCAAGATCCAAATAACAGCAATACCCTTTATGTTGGTTATCAAGATGTTTGGAAATCAACAAATAAGGGCGACAGCTGGTCGCAAATAAGTAATTGGGGTGGTAATACGCTTCGTTCAATAGCTGTAGCACCTTCAAATTCAAACTATATTTATGCAGCAACACTTCAAATTTTATATACTACTCCCGACGGAGGCACAACATGGAATGATATTACAGGGTCGCTTCCGGTAGGCGCATCTAACATTACATACATTAGTGTAAAAAATACCGATCCGTTAACAGTATGGGTATCAATGGGAGAGTTTAACGGCAATGGAGTATTTGAATCTACAGATGGTGGCACATCGTGGACAAATATTTCTGCCGGACTACCTAATTTACCTGTTAGCTGTGTAATTCAAAATAGGCAGAACACATCGCAAGTTGAGTTATACGCTGCTACTGATGTTGGAATTTATATAAAACTTGATGGAGTAAACTGGGCTCAGTATTCCACTAACTTACCAAATGTTGTTGTTGATGAACTTGCTATTTATTATGATGATGTTACACCTGCAAACACAAAAATTAGAGCAGCAACCTTTGGGCGCGGACTATGGCAATCTGATGTTTATAGTCCGACCGCAACGCTATCTGCTGATTTTTATGCCAACAATGTAAATCTCCAGTTAAATGATTTTGCCACATTTACCGATATATCTACCGGTACACCAACGTCGTGGGAATGGACATTTGATGGAGGTACACCGCCAAATTATTCGGGTCAGAATCCGCCAGCAATTCAATACGACACAGCAGGTACTTGGGGTGTTACTCTTATTGTTGCCAATGCCATAGATACTGATACAACTACAAAGGCTGACTATATTACAGTTACAGATTGTAATATAGTTACATTTCCTTTTATCGAAGATTTTGAGAATGGAGGCATAATACCAACATGCTGGTCGCAGGAATACATAAGCGGAGGGAACGTTGATTGGCAGTTCATTACAGGCAACGGTGGATCGCATCCTGCTACTGCACATAGTGGTACTTATAATGCATGTTTAAAAGATCAATCATCGAATGATGATAAAACCATGTTAATAACACCAATTTTAAACCTTTCATCTTTCACGAGTGCAAAATTAGTGTTTTGGCATACTCAGGAGTTATGGACACCTGATCAAGATGAGCTAAAGGTTTATTACAAAGTTGCAGCTGACAGCACATGGGTTCTCCTTGAGTCATACACCAATAGTATTGTAACATGGACTAAAGATTCAATAGACTTAGTAAGCATAGACTCAACCTATTATATTGGTTTTGAAGGGAATGCAAAATACGGTTATGGGGTTTGTATAGACGACGTTGAGGTTAGCGGAATAACAGACGTTATAACCGCCGATTTTGAAGGAGATACTCTCTCAGGCAACTTTCCTCTGTTAGTTAACTTTACAGATTTATCTACTGGAAATATCAATACATGGGATTGGGACTTTGGCGATGGCGACACATCTGATATTCAAAACCCTTCACACACGTATAGTAATGCTGGTTCATACGACGTTTCTCTAACTGTAAGCGGATCAGCTGGTTCGGATACAGAAATAAAAATTGGTTACATAAATGTAACATATCCTGCTCCTGTTGCCGACTTTGTTGGAGATCCTGTAAATGGCGAAGCTCCCCTGTTGGTAAGTTTTACCGATTTATCTGTAGATAGCGTGAATACATGGATGTGGGACTTTGGTGATGGTGGCTCATCTGCTGAGCAAAATCCTAACTATACATACGCTGATACAGGTTCTTATTCAGTACAACTAATCGTAAGTGGTCCGGGTGGTACAGACACTCTTGTAAAAGCAGATTACGTGCATGTAAATTATGCAGCTCCTGTTGCCGATTTTGTTGGAGATCCGTTAAATGGCGAAGCTCCACTATTGGTTAATTTTACCGATTTATCAACCGGAAATGTTGATGCTTGGAGTTGGAATTTTGGTGATGGTGATTCGTCAAACAATCAAAATCCGGTACATCAATACTTATTTTCGGGTAGTTTTACTGTGTCGCTAACGGCAATAGGACCAGGTGGTAATGACACAGAGACGAAAACCAACTATGTGCTTATCCCGGTAGGATTTAATGCCAACTACACTGAAGCTATTTTGGTTTATCCAAATCCGGTAATAAATATCTTAAATATTGTTTTTCCTGATGCAAAAAGAAGAACTATCATTTTAAAGAATATGGATGGAAAACAAATACTTGAACAAAAAACAGATAAAAAAGTAATAGCTTTAAGCATGAATAAGCTTGCCTCTGGAATTTATTCGCTGCTTATTAAAGATAACGGTAAAGTAGTTAGTTACACAAAAATTATTAAGAAATAAG
>CAZGWS010000027.1:3800-20316 GCA_964528805.1 uncultured Lentimicrobiaceae bacterium
AAACGATAGGGATAGTTATACCAAATTGGTATAGAAAATAGTTGCACTTTTAACAAGAATAATAACTATATCTTACTGACAATGTATATTATATGCATTTTTCACCATATCCTAAATAGATTTTATTTACTAAGCTGTTTTATCAAGTAATTCAAGCTAAAATGGAAACACAACTGAGTATAACTGATTTATAAAGTAAGGAATAATTACAAATAGTTGATCTATCTTTTTAACAGTAATACCACATTTTCAACATGATGTGTTTGTGGGAACATGTCAACAGGTTGTGATTTTATCACATCATATTTTTCTGCAAATAGTGCGATGTCGCGAGCTTGAGTAGCGGGGTTACAACTTATATACAAAATCTTACCAGGTTCTGTATTAAGAATCTGCTTTACAACCTTCTCGTGCATACCGGCACGTGGTGGGTCGGTAATTACTACATCAGGCTTGCCATGAGCCGAAATAAATTCTTCTGTAAGTATTTTCAGCATATCGCCTGCAAAAAATTCAATATTCTGAATATTATTCAATTCGGCATTTTTTCTTGCACCCTCAACAGCTTCTTCAACCGACTCAATGCCAACTACTCTATTAACATGTTTAGCAATAAAAGTAGCAATAGTTCCGGCACCGGTATATAAATCGTAAACTAACTCATCACCTTTAAAATCAGCCAAGTTAAATGCGGCTTTATACAAACTATACGCCTGATCCGGGTTAGTTTGGTAAAACGAAACAGGACCAATCTTAAATTTAATATTGGGATTGCTGTTATCCGGCGATTTCATCTCCTCAAGCAAGTACGGATTTCCTTTGAAGAGTTTTATATCCAAATCCCAAATTGTATCGTTAAATTTTTCATTTACAACATACATAAGTGATGTTATCTCTGGAAATTCATCAGCTATAACTTTCAGCATATCTGCAATATCGAGGTCGTCGTACCTAAACACCACAATCACCATCAAGTCGCCGGTTGAAGATGTCCGTATTATCAAATTACGTAAAAACCCTTCATGATTTCTAACATTGTAAAAGTCGAGATTATGTTCAATAGCATATTCTTTTATTGCAAGCCTAATACTATTTGAGGGGTCTTTTTGAAGATAGCAATTTTCAATATCAAGAATTTTATCAAATTTACCGGGAATGTGAAACCCAAGTCCATCTGTATTTTGGGGTACTCCTTCTCCTTTTGAAGCATCAAGATTTGTTAACCACTTGCGGTCAGAGAATGTATATTCCAATTTATTACGATAGTAATATTGACTATCGGCACCGATAATTGGCAGATACTCTCCTACTGGCACTTTTGCAATGCGTTGCATGCTGTCTTCAACCTCCTGTTGTTTATTTGCCAACTGATTGGCATATGTTATGTGCTGCCAATTACAGCCACCGCACAATCCAAAATGTAAACATTGCGGTTCAGTACGCTGATCAGAATACTTATGAAATTTAATAATTCTACCTTCGAGATATGCTCTTTTTTTCTTTACCACTTGTATATCTACCACGTCGCCGGGAGCGGCAAAGGGAACAAAAATAACTTTATCCTCAATTCGAGCAACACATTTGCCTTTGGCAGCAGCAGCCGTAATTTGTACCTTATCATACGATGGTAATGGGCGTTTTCTTCGCGACATATTTATTTAGTTAGTGTTTTGTAATTAATTAGATATCTGTACTATACAGCGATTACATTCTTTCAGGAACCTGAATTCCCAACAATGCTACAGCCGACTTTAGCACCTTGCCGGTAAATGCTGAAAGAGCAATTCTGAAATTTCTTTTAGCTTCATCTGGCTCTTTTAATATAACAACTTCATGGTAAAACTGGTTATACTCACGTGCAAGTTCGTATGTATAATTTGCTATCAAAGCCGGGCTGTAATTGTCGGCTGCTTGTTTGGTTATCTCAGGATAACTGTGTAATAATTTTAACAACTCAACTTCCTTGCTTTCAAAATTATAATCAGCAGATAGCTTGTTACTTAAAATTATATTAAGTTCATCAGATTTTCTAATTATAGACCTGATTCGAGCGTGGGTGTATTGGATAAAAGGACCTGTATTACCGTTAAAGTCTATTGATTCGGCAGGATTAAAGGTCATTGTTTTTTTTGGATCAACTTTTAGGATAAAATATTTGAGTGCACCGAGGCTAATCATCCTATACAGCTCATCTGCTTCGTTTTCATCCAAGTCATTAAACTTCCCAAGTTCTTCAGAAGTAGCCTTAGCTGTAACAAACATCTCATCCATTAGGTCATCGGCATCAACAACGGTACCTTCGCGTGATTTCATTTTACCATGTGGCAGTTCTACCATGCCATAGTTAAGATGCCTGATATCTTTTGCCCATGATTTGCCAAGTTTCAATAAAATAAGTTTTAGTACTTCAAAGTGATAATTTTGCTCATTTCCAACAACATACACTAATTTAGAAGGGCTATAATCTTTATATCTCAAATCGGCTGTTCCCAAATCTTGTGTCATGTAAACAGAAGTTCCATCGGCACGAATAAGCAATTTCTGATCCATGCCATCACTTGTGAGGTCGCACCAAACAGAATTGTCATCTTTTTTAAAAAATACACCACTTTTCAGTCCTTCTTCAACAAGTTGTTTGCCAAGCAGGTATGTCTCGGACTCATAATAAATTTTATCAAAGTCGATACCCATTTTGCTGTAAGTTATATCAAAACCGTCATAAACCCATTGGTTCATCGTTTTCCACAAACTACGAATACTATCATCACCAAGCTCCCAATTTTTAAGCATCTTTTTCGCTTCAAGTATTAGTGGTGCAGACTTTGCGGCAGTATCTTTCTCAACACCATCTGAGATAAGTGAAGCAATTTCAGCCTTATATTCTTTGTCGAATCTGACGTAGTAATTGCCAACAAGTTTATCACCTTTTATCATCGATGATTCAGGCGTAATGTTATTGCCCCACTTCTGCCATGCCAGCATTGATTTACAAATATGTATTCCGCGGTCGTTAACCAGATTTACCTTTTTTACATCAAGTCCATTATTTTTCAATATCTCGCAAACCGACCAACCTAATAAGTTATTTCTAATATGCCCGAGATGTAGTGGTTTATTAGTATTTGGCGACGAATATTCGATAACAATTGGCAGATTATCCTTTTTGCTATGTCTGCCAAAACTCTCATTGTTAATGTTTTGCTTAAAGAACTCAATCCAGTAATTGCTTTTTATTGAAAGATTTAGGAATCCTTTAATAATGTTATAATCTGCAACATAACGGTTGCTTTCAACAATATATTTCCCAATATCATCAGCAGTTTTCTCAGGATTTTTTTTCGACATTTTCAATAATGGAAAAACGACAATTGTATAATCGCCCTGTATTTCGGGGCGAGTTTTTTGAATCTGCGCAAGCTTATCGTCAAGTACCTGACCATAAAGGCTATATATGGCATCTTTTAATGCATCAACTATCAATTTTTCTATCATCTTTGAAAATATTTAAAGAAAATGCAAAAGTAAAAAAAAACCTTTCAGGTTTATGAAAACCCGAAAGGTTGCAATTATATTTAAAATTGCATATTTATTTTACAATAAATTTTTGTGTAGCATGCGTGGTGTTACCATCAATTCTAATAGTATAGATGCCGGGTAATACGTCGAGGTTAACATCATCACTATAATTATTCGATAGTTTAACATTTGGTATTCGGTAAACAATATCGCCTGTAGCACTATAAATTGTAAAAACTGCAATATCGTTTGCTACCCCGTTAAGTTTAAGTGTAAAGGTTCCATTTGTAGGATTTGGATACACCTCAATACCAACGGAATTGCTAATATCATCTATTCCGGTGCAGTTTAGCGTAAGCAACATATCATCAACGGCAACGGGGCAAATACCGGCACCTGTAGCTGTTAACGTCAAAGTAGCTTCTTTAGTAATTTTATCATTTTCTCCAGGAAAATAAGTAGGGTTCAAGTTGGTAGAATCGTCAAAGTTACCATCACCGGTAGTAGTCCATAATATTTTCAAAAAATTAGCAGCAACTGCATCAGACAAAGTGTAGGTAAGCATCGAACAGATATCAGCATCAGCACCAGCGTTTGCTTCAGTAGCTTTTTCAACTATTAGCTCAAGTTCACTTATTGCCGAACCGCAAGCTTCTACACCTACGGCTGTTATTGTAAGAGTAGTTGTACCATTTTCAATATCAGCCGAACCTGGTGTGTAACTTGGATTAACAGCTGTTGTATCATTAAAAGTGCCATCACCTGAAGTTGTCCACAGTATAGATGTATAATTTTCAGCATTGGCTTCATTAAGGATAGCTGGCTCACTACTGCAAGTTGTGCTATTAGTACCCGAAAATGCTGTAGGAGTGCTTCCAATTGCAAACACAACATCATCGCTAACTGTTTCAACAGGGCCGAAGCCTGTGAGGGTAAGTGTTACGATTCCAGAGGAAATATCCTCGTTACTTGGCTGATAAATTGGTGAAAGTATGTGATCGTCATTAAATATACCTGTTCCCGAAGTTGCCCACACAGTTGAATCAATATATGTTGCGATTCCTTGACATGCAATTATATCGCTTTCGCAGAAATTGGCGTCAGCACCGGCAAACACAGATGTAACAGGAGGCACAGGCAATACAATGTAATCGATGATTGCTCCGTCATCGCCGGATGACACAGACATATCCTTTTTATACTCCCATTTAAATGTGTGCGCACCTGCACTAACAGCTGTGGTAACATACGTCCATGGCACTTCACCTGATAAGTTTGCTATTAGTTGACCATCAATATAAAATTTTAAGAAGTCGTAGGAAGCCTCGGAACTTACCTTAACATAAAATGAAATACTGTCATCATCCATAACTTCATAATTAATTAACAACCATGATTCTTGTGAATCGCTAATATTGCCCGACATGCTGCAATAGATGCCTTCAAAGGGGTTACTTGTAGAAATTTGCCAGTTTGCATCGCCACCGGTTTCCCAGTTAAACTGACTCATATCACCTGATTCCCAATCTTCAACAATTAAACCACAGGCTTGATAAAATACATTTTGCGCAGAATACTCGCCTGATTGTGCTTGAAAAATAAAATCGATAGTTTCGCCAATAGGTGTGCCTTGAGCAATTGTAACACTAAATGTTGCAATCCCCATTGTATCACTTTCAATATTACCGATATTAAAATTATTACTATTGACAGTAACATATGTGCTTGACGATGATAAAATACCTTCTGTGTTGGCAGCAATAACTGAACCATCGTTATATGTTTCAATAGAAATGTTAACGGTTTCACCCGGATCAAGATGCCCATTTCCATTTCCCTGATCGACATCATTAATTGAAATATTACCTGTACGAAGTTGGGGAGCATGACCTACTATATTCATTGTTGATGTCCAGATATCTGTGCCGTCGGTTGACTCAACATCAAACATAACGTTATGCATATCAGGTATATTATTGGCTACTTGCCAGGCAAAACCATCAGGTACTACCGACGTTGAACCGGATGAAATGTTTCCATAGTTCTCACTATCATCGGTCATTACAATGAAATTATCAACTGTGGAAAGTATAACGTTAACGTTATCAGCTTGCTCAATACCTATATTTTTAACGGTAACCGAAGCTAAAATTGACTCACCTGTTTCCATGATATTATTACCATCAATTGCAAGGCTATCATAAATAACAAATGGTCCGGAAGGTGGAATAATTCTTACAAGAGCTTTATAGCGATAGTAATTTTGTTTTGTAACGGTAACTACAATATTATCGGGTGGCATTTGTGCTGTTATATTTATCAAAACAGGTTCGCCTGTACCATCAGCAGTTCCAATAATCTGATTATTAACAGTTAATGCAATAAATGAACCTGTATCGGCGGTAATGGTAAAAGACGTTACCCCGGCAATTAATATAGAGTCGTGTATTACTGTAAGGTACTGAGGAATTTCGGAATAAATAACGCTAAAAGCATCTCCATGATCGTGAAATAGGTTATATGTTACTTCTTTGTTATTTGTGTTGTAAGGCCACGATGACTGCTCAAGAAAATATTTTCCGGCGGCATTTCCAAAGGCAGGAAGAATGCCTCTTGTATCAGGCGTAGTGCCAAACTCGGGAAGAAACTGAGGCCACATATTATCATACATCCCCCATGCGTAAGTATCATTTACAAATGAATAAGACACCTCCGAGGCAGCTATTAACCCCAATGCACCGGAGTTAACTCCATTATATTTATACCTATGAAATTTTTCAGCAAAACACTCCCCAGAAATATTATATTTACCTGTAAGGCAGTTAATTGAAAATATAAATGTAAGATCAGTATTCGTTAATCCATTGATGTTATTGTTTGAATAATTTGGTTCACCCCATCCATCAGTACCTCCATGATCGCGATGCTGAAGGATAAAAGCACCAGAATTTATTGCATTATTTACTTCTGTTGCGTTTCCGCCTGTCCATCCGCCTAATTCGGCAGGTGTTGCGGGAATATAACCCAGACCATCGGGTCCAAATTCTGCAATTACAGCGTTAGTATTTGTGGCAGTTGACCACGGATCGCTATTTGGATTGCCAATATAAACAGCATTTACCCTAACCGGATCTTTACCCAATACATTTTTAAAGAAGCCACTAACGGTTTCTGAACATATTTGAAACCATCTTTCTGTTTGCCAGCCTAAGGCGGTTATAGGGTGGTTATAAAAATTGGGGTTTACGGGCGGATTGCGTTCATAGTTGAGTACCTTTGTAACATAAGTTTGCAGGTGTTCCTCATTTTGTGCTGTCATCCGTGCAAAAATAATATCAGGTAATTGATCGCCGTCAACATCAGCAAAAATATTATCACTAACACAATAATTATTGTAAATAGGAGAAATAATTGTATTTCCTGATGTGCCATAATCGGCCATAAGAAGTACTGCTGCAGGTGGAATATCCCAATTGTAATATGCATTATCGATGTAACCCTCAATTGCAGAGACGGTGTTACCACCTATTTCGGTTGTTGTTACAACATTAGTAGAAATACCCTGTTGTATGCGAAAATTCTTTAACGAATCGGCCCATGAGATAAATGAGGCATCATCAGGAACAATAATCAAATATTCGTAACCCGTCTCGTTAGTATTGCGTGAACTGTGATTAGCTTTTTGTATTGATGCCTCGTTTAGTATTTCATCACGTATAATGGGATCCCACCACCGGCTTCTTAGACGATCTTCACCAAAATGACCGTTGCCACCTTCAAAAGAAATCTCAACCTCAATATCGCGATTAACAACCATCTGCTTGGTTACAGGGTTATATTGAAACGGGTTAATGGCAACAAGTACAACATCAACACCTCTTATTTTCATGGGTTTAGAAATGCTAACAATATTTTTTGGATAAAGTTGGTCTGAGGAATAAATCTTTTTATCAAAAGTAAATTTCAAAGGACTGTTATCATCATCTTTTGGGATAATAGGTGCCGGTGCTATGGAAATATTATTTACTGTTTCTGATTTTTTACGTATTACTTTCGCAATAACCTTGGCACCCTGCGGTACGGCAATGTAGTTACTATATGATGGAACGTTTGGTGCGCCTTCATTATTCTGAAGAAGTACACCCACCGTTGTAATTGTCTTCATATCAATATTATCGACCATGGTGTTGGTAATGCCATATGTATTAATAGAAGCGTTTATAAGTACGCCTTCAGGGCTTTGTGCTTTGAGTGTTATTCCTTGCCTGCCCCAGTTGTTATCAAATTTAACCATAGTGTTTTGAGCAGATAGTCCGGTAAAACAAAATACCAAAGCCAACGCCGCTAATGTCTCTACTAAAAAAGTATTTTTTTTTCTCATTGCTAATTAATTAATAGTTGCTAAGTAATTATATTAAATGTAAAAGTATTAGCTATCCTGCTTCCTCTTTCACTAATGTTTGACAACAAAAAAACTTAATCCGTTGCTGCAAGCGATGCCAAACATAGTAATTATCTTTTAACTATGTATTGATATTGTTAAAAATTAGTTAACATTCGAATTTATTAAAAATTTAAATTAATCCATATACAAAATTGATAGAATTATTATATCTTTATACGTTTTTTTAACATACCATATTTTTTATGCTTAAAAAGGATAACATACTGTTGAGAATACCTGAATTAGATGATGTTAATTTTATACTTAACATGGAGAACGACAGTAGTTTATGGCATCTAAGTAATACCCATAATCCATTTTCACGTTTCGATATTGAACAATATGTTCTTTCCTCCAATAAAGATGTTTATGTTGCCAAACAGCTCAGATTTATGATTGATTTAATTACTGAATCAGGTACACATACAATAGGAGCCATTGATATTTTTGATTTTGATGCCCATAATCGGCGCACAGGTGTGGGTATTATTCTAATTGAAAATAAAAGAAGAAAAGGTTTGGGTGGAGTTACTCTTGACATTCTTATCGACTATTTATTTAATCATCTAAACATTCATCAAATATATTGTAACATAGAAGCCGATAATGTTAATAGTATAAATCTTTTTATTAGCCGCAGATTTGTTAAATCTGGCATCAAAAAAGATTGGAATTTGAGGAATAATAAGTGGATTGATGTATTTCTTTTTCAAAGAATTAATGATTGAGTTTAGTTTAAATTTTGGCTTCTCATATTAATATGTATGTAAAATATTTTATTTTCGCAATCAAATAAACCAACCGGAACCATGTCTTATTATCACACAAAATTTGGAGTTGTACAAAAGAAGAAAAAATCATTTTCAAAATTTCTAATACGTTTTATTGTTCTGTTATTATTTGTTACAGCCGGAGCAGCATATATGTTGTATCAGGTAATTTATAAGCCTAATGTATGGACACCCGATGGTAAAAGTGCATCAATATATATTCCCGCTAATTCAAACTTTGACAACGTAAAACAATTACTTTTTGTAAAAGGTCTTATAATACATCGTAATAATTTTGTTTGGTGGGCAATAAAAAAAGACTATCCAAATTTGATTAAATCGGGTCATTATGTAATAAAGAATAACATGACAAACGATGAACTCATAAATATGTTGAGGTCGGGAAACCAAACGCCTGTAGATGTTATTTTTAATAATGTTAGAGATATTTATCAGCTGGCAGGCATTGTAAGCAAGCAAATTGAAGCTGACTCTGCATCTATTATAGAAACATTGACAAACCCTGAAACAATTAAATCAATGAAACTGAAGTCTAATACTGTTTCTACAATATTTATCCCAAACACATATGAATTTTACTGGAATACAACAGCACAAGGGTTTGTAGTTCGCATGTACGAAGAGTATTTGGCATTTTGGAATGCAAATAGAATAAAAGAAGCAGAGGATCTAAACATGTCGATTTCAGAAGTGGTAACATTGGCTTCAATAGTGGAAAAAGAGACTAATAAAGATACTGAAAAACCTATGATTGCAGGTGTTTACATTAACAGACTAAAAAAGGGATGGCGTCTCCAAGCCGACCCAACCGTAATTTTTGCCCTCAATGATTATTCTATTAAACGAGTTCTGAATGTGCATACAGAAGTTGACTCTCCTTACAACACCTATAAGCATGGCGGTCTGCCTCCCGGACCTATTTGTATTCCCTCAATATCATCAATTGATGCCGTACTCGATAATCAAAATGATGGGTTTCTATACTTCTGCGCTAAAGACGATTTATCAGGCTACCATGTTTTTGCTCGTTCAAACGCACAGCACAATCGGAACGCAAATAAATATAGAAAAGCCCTTAACAAGATGAAAATTTATAAATAAAACAAAACTATTATCACAAATAAAAGTAGCAACAGTAAAATATGAAAGCATTTAAAGCATACGATATCAGAGGATTATGGGGGAGCGAAATAAATTCAGAAATTGCATATAGAATCGGATATTTTATTCCACAGATTTTTAATGTTAAACAAATATTGGTTGGCAGGGATATACGATTGTCATCAGATGAGTTTTTTAATGCCTTAGCTGAAGGAATAACTGATGCAGGAGCAGATGTGCTTAACGCAGGTATCACTACCACACCAATGATATACTGGGGAACAGGTAAATTTAATTTAGAATTTTCGCTTATGATCACCGCATCACATAATCCAAGTGATTATAATGGGTTGAAATTCTCAGGAAAAGATGTATTACCTATTGGATATGACACCGGACTTAATGCGCTCGAAAAACTGGTAGAAAGCGATACAAAGATTCCGGTTGGTAACAAAGGTAAGATTATCACTTACAAATTTAGTGATGATTACCTTGGTTTTCTTAATAAGTATTGTAACAATTACTCAAATCTAAACATAACAATTGATTGCTCAAACGGTATGTCGGCTTTGTTTGTAAAAAAACTTTTTGGATCAAAGCCTTATTACATAAATGATGTTATGGACGGCACATTTCCGGGACACAATCCTAATCCGCTTGAGCCTGTAAATCAGGAGCAGATAAAAGAACAAGTTATAAAAAATAAAAGCGACATAGGAGTAATTTTTGATGGCGATGCCGACAGAGTTATGTTTATCGATGATGATGGTAAATTTGTTTCACCCGATTTGATAATTGCCTTATTGGGGCATTATTTTTTTGAAGAAAAAAATGAAAAAGGTAAAGTAGTCCAAGATATACGCACTTCAAAAGCAGTAGCTGAATACCTAAAACAATTTGATTCTGAGGTGATTATATGGAAAGTAGGTCGGGCATTCGGTGCTACTAAATTAAAAGAAGTTGATGCAATATACGGGGGTGAACTTGCTGGGCACTACTATTTTCGTGATTTTTACTATTCTGACAGCGGCATACTGGCAGCAATCCTCGTACTTGATATTATTAGTAAATTTAAAGCCAAGGGTATTAAGTTTTCAGAAGCCGTATCTGCTATATCATCTTATTGTAATACCGGTGAAGTAAATTTTAAAATAGAAGATAAGCGGGCAGCGATGAATGAAGTTCGTGATTATTTTCAAGCAAACGATACACCTGAAAAATATCTTGATTTTGATGGCTACAGACTTGAGTTTAAGGATTGGTGGTTTAACATAAGACCATCCAATACCGAGCCTTATCTGCGCTTTATATCTGAGGCAAAGAGTGAAAAGTTGCTAAACGAAAAAACATCAATAATTTATAGCATTTTGGGTAAATACACATAAGTATGAAGACTTTGATTATAGTACCTTTATCTACATTCTTCTTAGTAATGTTGTTATTGTACTCAACATCAATTCGTTGCCAAACCATTAACAACTACCCCGACTCAATAAACAGAGCACGATTAAATACTGTTATTTATACAAGTGCAGGGCTTTATACTGCAACACTTGGAGTTCTTTATTTTGGGTGGTATAAAGGCAGTTCTTCCACAGCATTCCACTGGTATAACGACAATGAAGCGTGGTTGCAAGTAGATAAAGTTGGCCATGCAACCACAGCTTACACTATGAGTGGGTATGCTTTTTGGGCATTACGATGGGCAGGTGTAAACAACAATAAATCAGCAATCTATTCCGGAATAATGGGCTGGTCAGCGATGACGGTAATTGAGATATTAGATGGGTTTTCGTCGGCTTATGGTGCATCGCCCGGTGATTTACTTGCAAACACTACCGGATCTGCACTTTTTACCGGACAGCAGCTCTTATGGAAAGAGCAGCGAATAAGGCTTAAATTTTCATATCACCCAACAGATTTTCCAAAGTATCGCCCTGATTTGTTAGGAGAAACAGGTCTGCAAAGCATGCTTAAAGACTACAATGGTCAAACATATTGGTTGTCGGCTAACATCGCTTCATTTATAAAGCACAAAACAAAGTTTCCACCATGGATAAATGTTTCGTTTGGCTATGGAGCAACCGGAATGCTTGGTTCATACTCAAACCCACCCGAATGGAACGGCACTCCCTTGCCATATTATGAACGAACCAGACAATATTATTTTTCGTTTGATATCGACTGGACTCGAATACATACAAATTCGTCGTTTTTACGTATGGCATTTAAGGCATTCAGCTTCATAAAGGTTCCTTTTCCGACTCTTGAATACAATAAGCAAAATCAATTTGTTTTTCACTCGCTTTATTTTTAACCTACCTAATCGCTATTATTATTCAAAAGCTTGGTATTTAATATTGTAGATAAGGTTAATTTTATGTATTCAGCACTGTCTGTGGTAGTTATGTAACTATCGGCCCCGGCAACCAATGCCAACTCCTTTGTTGTATTGTTATTAATATCTGAGCACAGTGCAACTATTGGAAGGTTATCCATAAATACTTTTATTGCTTTTGTAGTAGAAATTCCACTCATACCCTGTATGTTAACATCAATTACCAATAGGTTGGTTTTAATGTTATTTTGACATGCCTCTATTGCGTCAATACCATTATTGATGTGTGTAATATTAGCTCCGGTTATAGACAAAGCATCAGAGATTAAATGCAAATTTTCAATATTATTTGTTACAACTGTAATATTGCATCGTGAAAGCACCTGATTTTGCAGCATAGAATCAATAATTACAGGCTTATATGGTATTGAGAAAATAAATTTGGACCCCTTAGTAAGCTCCGATTCTACCCAAATATTTCCGTTTAGATATTTTAAAATTACTTTTGATATACTTAGTCCGATCCCGCTTCCGCTATACAATTTGTTTTGGTTAGTGTTGGGGATTCTTATAAATTTTTCAAAAATAGAATTAAAATGTTTGCTGTCGATCCCTACACCCGTATCGCTAACGTAGAAAATAATCTCATTATTACGAACGCTGCACCCAAGTTCAACCTTTCCATCTTCAGTAAACTTAAAAGCATTGTCTATCAGATTCCCAAAAATTTGTTTTACTCTTGCAACCTCTGTTTTAACAATGGCACTAGTATTTTCTGTACAGATATTAATTGTGAACTCTATATTCTTCGCAATAGCAATGTGAGCATACTCCTTAAAAGATGTTATTAGCAGCTGCTTAATTTCTATATTTTCGAAATGAAATTCTGCGGAATCCGATTGCAGTTTTGAGAAATCAAGTATCTCATTAATTAATTTAGTAAGTTGCTCTCCTGACGAAATAATATAATCAGCATATATTTTTGCATCATCAATATTAACATTTTTATTTCTAAGTAATTGAGCAAATCCCATCAATCCGTTTAGTGGAGTTCTAATTTCGTGTTGGATATCTTCTAAAAATGATGCTTTAAGTTTATCACTCTGCTCGGCTTTTTCCTTAGCAATAATTAATTCCTCATCTTTTTTCTTCCTTGCAGTGATATCACGCCAAACAACATATAAATACTCATTTCCTGTTATTGGTATAGCTGTTAACGATACATCAACATAAAATAGCTTTTTATTTATATCCTGATGCAACCACTCAAATCTGTTAAACCCCTTACGTCTGGCTTTTGCCATCATCTCGGCTGCTTTAATGATAGACAAACTACCATCCGGTTGGTTTATTGGCGATATTTTATCAGGGTATTTGCCAACAATTTCCTTCTTATTTTTAAGCCCAAGAATTTTTAAAGCAGCTCTGTTGCAATCAATAAATGTACTGTTTACCCCAATAATAAGTACAGGATCGTTGGTTTTTTCAAAAAGTAACCTATATTTTTCATCACTTTCTGATAATGATTCTTCAGCTAAGCGTTTTTCCGTAATATCTATACCGGAACTCAGGCTACCTATTATTTTACCATTGTCATAGAGCAGTGTATTATGCCACGATATTATCCTAACTGTTCCATGTGCCGTAATAATCTTACTTACTCTGTTTCTAAAATCAATCTTACCATTTTTAGACATTACATTTAAAAAGTTGTTTGATAACACTTTTTTGTCTGCCAGTGGGATAAAATAACTAAACCAATTTTTACCCAATATATCAGCCAACTTATAGCCAAGAGTCTCCCACCCTTTTTTATTAATTAATGTTACATTGCCTACTACATCAAGTGCCAGAATGATGACTTCTGCAACATCAAGATATCTACGGGCTTTGTTACGCTCAATTACTAACAGCTTTTCTGTATTGCGCTGTTTTTCAATTACAATATTTGCAGATTGAGCCATCTGTTTAAACTCTTCAATGTGCAATTTTTTTTCATCTATTGCTGAGGTCCTGTATATTTTATGGTCCAAAAACGACATAAAAACTTCAAATTCACTCTTTACAAAATCCGAAAGTGCTTTGGCAATGACAAAGATTACGAGTACAAGAAAAACAAAAACCAGAGAAATATATAATATCTTTTTGAATAGTGCAGACAAATATTCATTTCTCTTTTGCTGAATAATAACGCTTAGGCTATCAAGATAAATGCCTGAACCAATAATCCATTTCCAATCTTGATAACCATATACAAATGATATTTTAAGTGTAGGCACGGTATCGTTTAGCTTTTTAAATTTGTATTTGATAAATCCACCATCATTATTCTGAATCGCATTAATTTCAGTATTAAAAATATTTAAGCCATCAGGATCGGTTAACCCCTTAATACTTTTTTTACCAATAATTTTTATCCCATCAAAAATTAGTGCCTGACCATTATAATTATTAATAAATACATAACCGCCATAATTTAATCGGGCATGGCTGTAGTAATTAAGTATTTCGTCCTGTAATTGTTTTTCAGATTTCGCCTTGTTGTTATCCCTTATAAAGTTAATCATGGAAACCACTTGCTTTACTTCATTTTTAATTAACTTACGTTGATCAAGAAGATATGATTTTTTAATCTCAGCAATTTTTTGCTTCGATTTGCTAACCTCTGTAAAAACCCACAGCACGCTTATGGATATAACTGTAAGAGTAGCTGTAGCCATTAAAATAAAAAAAGAACTCCGTTTTATGCTTATCTTGGTACTCTTCATGAAATTGCCGCTTTACGGCGAGTAAAATTAAACTATTTAATCAAAGATATCAAACCCTTTCGAATTTTTCCCCATAACACCACGATAATAAGAATGAATTTTAACTATGTCTTTGCTATAATCACCGGTAGGGTAAAACATATCTTTCATTATCCCAACTTTATGTTCGTAATCTAATACGCCAATAATTATTGGTACTTTAGCTTCTAATGCTATATAATAAAAGCCTTGTTTCCACTGTTTTACAAGTGTTCGAGTACCCTCTGGAGTTATGGTAATAAATAGTGAGTTGCGCTCGTTAAACATCTGCGCCACGCGTGTAGTTAACTTTGTAGATTTACTCCTGTTAACAGGCATACCGCCAAGCTTTTTAAGGATAAATCCTAACGGTCCCTTAAATGCTTCCTCTTTAATAAGTATCTTTGTGTCGATTCCTAAATGCCAAAAACCTAACTTGCCGATTACAGTATCCCATAAACTTGTATGTGGAGCAACAATAATAATTGCTTTTTTAATGTTTTTTGGTATTTCGTAAGATATATCCCATCCCATTATCTTTAATACAATAGTTGAAAATAATTTCATAGTTCTATAATTAAACTTCAAAGTAAAATAGAACCATTGATAATATACCTGCTATCATTATCATTTTTACAAGTAACGACAGTTTGCTAAAATTAGTTGTTTTTGATGCTGCATGTAACTTAAAGATCACAACAACAAATAATATGTCGATAATAGTAAACGACGTAAACAATAAAAAATAATTTGCCATATAAAAAATATAAACAACAAATATACCGGCGATAAGCGATGTGTATGTAAGTACTAATGCAAAATTTATTGATGCTTTTATACCAAATTTTACTGCAAAAGTTATGCACCCAAATCTGTCGTCGCCTTTGTAATCT
Organism: uncultured Lentimicrobiaceae bacterium; assembly: GCA_964528805.1. Classification (GTDB taxonomy): domain Bacteria; phylum Bacteroidota; class Bacteroidia; order Bacteroidales; family F082. The sequence continues at coordinate 19,670 of CAZGWS010000027.1, forward strand.
TCAATGTCTTTTATAACTTCGCGCATCATACTTAACATAAAAGCAAAACCCGTATATATGATTATTAATCTGTTAATTATATGGAAATCAGGTTGTACACTAACAAATACATTGGCATTGTTACTTAGTGCGTAAAATTCAAATATCCAAACAAGACCAAACGACAACGCACTTAAAAATGAAACTACAATATTACCGATAAGTGGCTGACACTGGTACTTTTGCGAATAAAACCAAAGTAATCCTGCCGAAAGTAAAAATATTAAACTAAAATTTGTTTGCTTCACTAAATACGAAAGCAGTACACCCATAAGTACACCCAATATAGTAAAAATCCAATAAAGAGTGTTTGCTGTTTCTACAGATATGCTGTTCCCTACCGGGCTATTAACTTCAAGTTTGTTTACTGCATCGCAGTGTATGTCAAATACATCATTAATAATGTAACCGCCTATTGCAATAAAAACGGTTGACATAACCAACAATGCAAATTCCCCAAAGCTCATCCCATCAACAAATACCTTAATATCTAATCCAGGAACAATCACAAAGAATAAAATAATGCTCATACTTAACATTAGCATAACCAAATTAGGCCACCGTATTAATTTAATAAATTGATTTATTGATGTTGCCATAAATATTTT
>CAZGWS010000028.1:0-4415 GCA_964528805.1 uncultured Lentimicrobiaceae bacterium
GATTGATGGTTAGACTTGGTTGGGTTAGGGTGAAATCGTGTGTGGTGGTTCCACCGGGTGTGATATAAAAGTTATCTGTAATAACATTATAACCTGCTTTAGCGGCAGTTACATCTTGATTTTCACCAGCAACATCTGATAATAAATAATATCCAGTAGCATCACTTGTTGTGGTTGGATAACCTTCCATGCCAACAGTTGCGCCTGCAATTGAAAGACCGTTACCATTAAATACATGACCTTCTACACTACCTATTGTTAGATAATAAAGAGTGAAGTTATCAACAGCAGCTTGGTCGCCATCATATGCAGTAGTATAACCACTCCAATATTTTCCGGCATTTTCAAGTGTTAACGAAAAACTACCAAGAACTTGGTAAGCACTTAGGTCGTAGCTTCTTAATGTAAAATCGTCAGCCATTGGAGAACTTGCTTGTTGCCAGAAGTTTCCATCAACATCCGCAATTGGTGTTCCATTAACAAGTACTCTAAACCATTCGTAATTAACGTTATTATATGTATATTTTTGACGAAGGTCAAAATCCATCATTAACAAACCTGATTGACCTGTTGGCTGAACTTCCATTTCGAGTTTTGCAACGTGAGATGTGTTTGCAAAAGCTACATCAACATTGTAATAAGATGTCCATCCTGTATAAATTCCACCTTCGAATAATGAGCCGTAATTTGAGTTATCAGCAGCATCGGGTGAAACGAATAAATCAGACTGATCGCCAAAGTTTGGAACCATGGTTGAGGGGAATGATCCACTTTCAAAATCTTCGTTAAAAGGGAAAGCGGTAATTGGATCTGGTGGAGGCGGAGGCAACACACCGGTAATTGTTAGTGTGTAGTTTCCGGATGATGAACTATAACCATATACTTTGGCATACATAGTAGTGCCGCCAGTAAATGGAATTCCACCAATTTCTGATTGCACACCGCAAGCATCATCATTATAAAATGAGTAAGATCCATCAGTACATGCGTACCAAACTTCGAGTTTAGTATCAAAGCCAGATCCACATAATGAAACTGTTACAGTTTGATCGGCAGATCCGGTAAATGAATACCATTGCTCACCGTAACTCGTAATAGAGCCATTTTGAGCAGGATCACCAATATTTCCGTACGAATACGGATCGGTGCATACATCACCTTGGGCAAGAGTGCCGTTTGGTGCGTAGGTTACAGGCCCGAGGGCTGCATCCTTCTGATTAATTAACCTTTGCATATCCTGAGTTTCTTGCTGCGACATATTTTGCGCAAACAAGAAAGACGAAGATACCATCAAGGCCAACATCAATAAATAAAACTTTGTAATTTTTTTCATACGTAAAGATTTAAATTAGATTGAAAAATTTATTATTAATATTAGATAAAATTGAAAATTCTAATTTTAGCGGGTGCAAATATAAGTCAGATATGGAAATATTCAAAGGATTATTGACATAATTATTTATTCCAAAATCCTCTATCACCGTATGCAAGCAACTATTTTGCATACTGTTATAAGCCAAGAATAAGTAATTATTTTGCATATTTCATTAATATCTACTATATCATACAATACTAAGACAATAAAATCACATTTTACCCTTACTCTAAAATGAATTTTTTTCATTTTTTTTTTGCACTAAAATTATTGATTATTTATAAGGGATAGTTAAGCAGACTTATCATTCTATGGAAACATTCTATTTTTTTATAAAACTAAAGTGGGAAATTCCATTTGAGTAAATAACATTTCCAAAATACATTCCCTGTTTCAGGTTGTTAATATCAAGCTTTATGTTGTTGTCATGTAAAATATAAGGAGTGTTATCGATTTTTATAATATATCCAACAATATTAAAGACTTCGATTTTAACCGGACTCAAAAATGCTTCGGTAATTGGAATATTAATTACAGTTGAAGCAGGGTTTGGTGCAACAATTACATTATTATATTTTGTACTGCTTGTTTTATTATTAGTTACAATTTTTTGTTGATTAATTTGTATGATAATACCTGTTTCGTGAGCATGTTCTTGCGAAAGCAAAATTGAAGAAGATGCAATTGATTGGAAGCCTGCTTTTTCAGCATCAACCACATATTTCCCATAAGGAAGTTTATTAAAATAAAAGTTACCCTGCTGATCAGTCAGGGTATAGCTTAACAAATTAGACTGTTTTTCGTTAAATAGTAGTACTGTAATGTTTGATAATCCTCCACCGTAAAAATTAGTATATCCAGCATCAAACCACGGACTACAATAAATATCGCTATTGTATATAGAGTTTTGTGGCATTTCCATATGACCTGATACAGATGCATCGCCAAAAGGCAAATTAAAATCAACTTTTGGCAGAGATATATCAACATCATAAACATCAGCATCTAACGGAATCAAATATGCTGTTTGCCATCTTAATTTATTAGCATAATATCCGGGGGCAACGTTATCAAAATTATTAGTATCCGGCAAAGCGTATAAATAATAATTTCCTACCATAAGCTTTTCAAACTTAAACGATCCATCGTTTTGGGTATTTTCCATTTGCATAGCTCTTGTATCAATATTATTTTGTTGATAGGCGATAACAACACACGTTGTTGCAGGTTGTTGGTTGGACCAAACGTTTCCAAGAATAGAAAAATGAGGCTCAATATTTACCACGATTGTATCGGATGAAAATCCACATTTAGAATATGCAATCATCTCAAGGTGTACTACACCTACACTAATATCATTACTTCCGGGATGATATATTGGTGAAACAATAGTGTCGTAATTAAAGCTCCCATCACCATCGGTAAGCCACAATACATTATTGGCATTTTGCGCATAGGCTTCGGAAAAAAGAATATCGGCATCGGCAATTACGGTAGTATCGTTACCGGCATATGCAATAGGGTTATTGATTATTGAGAGAGCAAATTCATCAGTAAGTGTATCATTATCAGCTATTACATTTAATGATATTTGTGCACCACCATTTTGAACATCCATAAATCCGGGGAAATATGTTGGCGATTGAATAAATATATTACTAAAGTAGCCATCGCCGCTTGTTTCCCAAAATAGCTTGTTATAAACCATAGGTATGGTGGCGTTGATTATCTTTAAGCTTTTCATATCTTTACAAACAACAGTATCAGCTCCGGCATAAGGATATAGTACGGCAATAGCAAATGGGCTTTCGTTACCGGTAAGCTGTTGATTACCAATACTAATAGTTGAATCGAAAGCAGTAACAGCAATTGTATCATAAATAGAAACTTCGTTGGGAAACACGAACATTGTATCAAGAGCAGTTACATACTTATTAGAAAAAGAGTAGTCAACAAAATTATTGTAATAGATATTATACCCTGCTAAATCAATTTCACGATTTGATTTCCACGATATTTCAATTTCATTATTAATAAGTTGCTTAATTACCTTTGCCGGGGGAGAAACCGGATTAGCAGTATCGAGGTATTCCAAAAAGGGTTTATAATACAAAGTACCAAGTGTTGGGTCGTCATTTTTATCGTAGATTAATTTGCTTATTGTGTTAGTGTCGGTTGTTCCCCAGTAGTTATTAATAATTGGCAAATTTGAAGATGTGTTATTAATTACAACATTTGAGCTACCGTCATCGTACAGCATATTATTATTTCTAAATACAATATCAACTACCTCTTTAATACCAATCACTTCGGGTTTGTTTAGTGCAAAAGTATTATTTATGTATGTATTTGCCTCTGAGTTTGCACCAATCGCTACCGCCCAGTTATTTTGATAAAAACTATTTTCTGCAATTAGGCAGTTTATCCCGTTTTCTCCACTAAATACAGCAATATTATTCTCCCAAAATATGTTATTTCTAACAATAGTTGAATCATAGTTTAAGAATAAGCCATAGCCAACATTGGAGCCGTTGTGTAAAAATATATTCTTTTCAATAATATTTTTTGAGTATCCGTAACTTGTGCTATTATCAAGCCAAATACCGTTATTACCGGAGTTTATAATATTATTACTTATGATGTTATTAAGGTAGATACCACTACTGCGATAGATATAAATATTATTATTTTGATTTTCAATATTACAATTGGAAATTGCGTTATTTGATGATGTTCCTAAATTAGAGATTATTATTTCAAGTCCGTCATAGTTATTTTTAACATTACAATTTCTTACCACACAGTAACTGCTGTTGGTTAACCTTATGCCAATATTTTGACAATCTAATATACTCGTGTTTTCGATAACAACATCATGACAATCTTCTAACCCTATGCCTATCTCAGCATCAACAATATAAGCAAAGTTAATACTCGACTCATTCTCAATACCTGCATTATTTATTACTATACCTTTCCACTTCCAGTTAAGTCCGGGAATTGCATAATTTGGAATAAAGCGAACTGAGTCGATAGATGT
>CAZGWS010000028.1:4515-20286 GCA_964528805.1 uncultured Lentimicrobiaceae bacterium
GCTAATTATTTTCATTAGAAATAATAAGTTAGTCCAAACTTAAAACCGACACCTTGTATTTTTTTGAAGGTGGGATAATCAGATACTACGTTATTAAAATAATTAAGATAATATATCTCCGAGTTAAAATCCATTTGTTTATTAAGTCGATATTTTATTCCTGTACCAAGGAAAACCGAAATGGAAATATTTCTAAAATTAAGATCAGCAAAATTAACGCCAACGGGATTATCAGGATTAGTAATTGCCACCCCATTTTTATAAATTAGAATACCCGATTGGATGCCGGCTTTTGCATAGAGTTTATATTTTTTGTTGCTAATGTAATCAAACGACAGCGAAGCGTTAACTTCAAAATAGCCTACACGGTTTGTAATGTCGTAGCTGTATTTGTGATTGTTTATAGGTTTCCATGTAGAGTCGGTAATATAATACCAACTTGTATCTAACTGTGTTACCGTGTAATAGGCGTCAACAGTATCTTTTACAAAGTAACCGCCATTGCTAATATCATACGATGAATTAATTTTTTCAGAAAAATGAGTTAGTTTAAGTCCGGCGGTAATATTCCATTTATTAATTATTTTACTTGCTTCAAAGCCAAAAGAGAAATTACGAAATGACAAAGAGTTGGCGTTTTGTACAAGAGAGAAGTTTGACAAAATAGGAGTGATAAAAGCTCCTGCCGACCATCCTTTTTTTCGGTATGCATTTGGAGCAAAATTATCAACGGGGACTTCTTTTAGCTTTACTATGGGCTTTGGGAATTTCTTACGTTCAACAAAAACCGTATCCATAATCAGTACCGTATCTATTTGAGCAACAACTATTGTATCAACAACAAAAATTGTGTCAGTTATGATTTTGGCTCTTTCAGAAACTTTCTTATCATTGACATCACTCTTTTTAACAGCAGTGTTGTTAGTAGAGTTTTTTTTATAAATAACTATTTGATTTCCTATCTGCTTAAAAGTATGATTTGTATTACTCAGCAGTTCATCAAGTATTATCAATGGTAACTTATCGACGGCTTTATAGCTAATTTTTTTTGCAAAAACATCATCACCGGCATTGTATGTAAAATTTATGTTGGTTTCATTTGCAAGGCGATATAGTATTCGTGAAAGTTGTTCGTTAGTAGCAGAGAAATTAATATGAGTTTGGAGGTTAGTCTGGGCTGTTAATGAGCCACCCAACAGCACAATAAAGAGCAAGGAGACTATGGGTAAACGGTTAATTACAGAATATCTTTGTCCGTATTTGTTCACTTTCACACAAATTATTGAAATAGAATTAACTTCGCAAATTAAGCAATATAAAAAAATATTTGTGGCTAAAGTACAAAAAATACTTATAGTCTGCTTCCTAATCAAAATTTCCGCAGTGTTTCTATTGGGCGTTCTAATAACTTCTTTTCAACAAGTTTGCCGGAGTTTTTTATAGACGATTCACTTTTTTAAAGCCCTATAGGGATAATTCGATAAAATTTAAAGAAGTGTATCAGAAACTCAGGTAACCCTATGGAATTAAAGACAGAAAGGAAATATCAGCCTGCCCCCTATTAAAAGAGAGTAGTAAATTTTGAGGCAATACAGTAAGCCGGCAGCAATATTTTTAAGGATCTTTCTCTACTGGTTTAGTTGAAACCGGTTATTAGTTTTTTGTTTAATAGATTACAATATTATCGTCTTCGATTTTATAATTGAGACCAAAAATAACTTGTAATGATTGCAGAATACTATTAGGAGTTTCGTTGCTAAAACGTGCAGTAAGCTTATAATCTGATAATGAGACCTTGGGAGTAATATTTAAACGGTAAGTATGTTCAAGTACATTTACTACCTCCGGCATTGGGGTATTTACAAACTCCAAAGTACCGGTTTCCCAGGCTTTATAGTTATTGTTATTAAATTCTGATTTAATAATTTGCCCGGTACGTTTGTTGTAAACTGCTTTTTGACCCGGATGCAGGGTAACCTGTTCAAGAATGCTTCCATCAATATCATCAATGGAATAAAAAAGGATTTTACCTGTTTCAAGATATACAGAAATTACGTCATCATCAACACAATTACATAAATCGAAAGATGTGCCAAGCACTTTAACTCTAACATTGCCGGTTGCAATTATCATAGGTTTATCGGCGTTATGTGCAATATTAAAAAATGCTTCTCCCACAAAGTTGACATCTCTGGTATTGGGGGCAAAGTACGAGGGGTAACTAATTCGTGCATTTTTATTCATCACAACCTTTGAGCCATCAGGCAATATGGTAGGAGAATCGGGCTGTACTGTACTTGCTGCATAATTATTAATTTTAACAGCATTATCTTTATGGAGTAAGAAGTACAAGCCAAGTATAATAATAATAAACGCTGCTGCCGTTGATGCAAAATAAAGGGTTTTTTTGAAACTAATTGTTGCTACATGCCCAATTAAATTGGATGACGGTGCAACGGCTTCAACAAAGTTTGCACGTGCCTTAAAGTCGTTCCAAGCATTATCAACATCAACAATAGAAGTGTTATTTTTTGATGATGATGTCTCCCACACCAATTTAAATTCTTCAAACAACAACCTGTTATCTGTTGACATAGATATCCAGTTTTCAACCAACTCCCGCTCTGTCTCCGAGCAGTTTCCGGTTAAGTACAATACCAGCCTTTGTATATCTAATTCCTCATTCATAAGTCGGTAACAAGTGTTAACTATATAGTAAGACAACAAACTAATGTTTTACCCTTACTTCATTTTAGATTATTTTTTCATTCTTTAAACATAAATAATGTAAAACACTTATAATATACTGTTTATCAAACAGTAAAGCAATAAAACCGGAGCATAGTCTTTTAGCACAATTCGCAGATATTTTAACGCTTTAGTCATTTGTGCCTCAACGGTTTTCACCGATATCGACAATTCGTCGGCTATCTTACTGTATTTATATCCACTAAATCGGCTAAGTTCAAAAATTTTTCTGCGCTTTTCGGGTAACTTCAGGATAGCATGTTTTAGTATTACTCTAAACTCATTTTCTTCCATTTTTAATAATCCACTATCGTACACTATATTGCGCAAGTTGGCATTAATTACAATATATTTGTCTTTTATTTTTTTCTTTTTCAAGAAGTTTAGAGCATAGTTTTGAACAGCTCTATACAGATATGCTTTAAGAGATACATTAATTTCGATATCTTCGTGCCGATTCCACAACTTTACAAAAACATCTTGTACTATTCCTTCTGCGTCTTCAAAATTATCAACATATTTAACACAAAAGTAACATAGCTGAGCAAAATATTCGCGATATACTGTTTCGAAAACTGACTTATCGCCATTTCTCAAACCATCAATAATATTATCACTACTTTCAACCATGTTGGCACTTTGGATTACTACAACTGCACAATTCAACAAAGACCGTTACTGCTATAGAAAAATATTGCATCACAAAGCCTATTAAATAATTGTACATTTATAAAAGCACAAAGTTAAAAAATAATTTTTAGCTACAACATTACAGAAAACAATCTTACTTCCGCAGTATTTTAATTTGAAAATATATAGATAAACTACTTATTTTTGCAAATTCATTCGTTAAGATTAATAATTTTGAAACAAACCTATATTCAACGATATATCGACTTTCACGCTTCAGCAAATGTTAAAAGTCGTGGGAGAGAATTATATAACAAATCCGCAATAAAAAAGGTCACAATAGATAACGAGAATGATGAAGCTGAATTTGTAGTTAGAGGTTCTATAAACTATAAAGTTAGGATTATTGGATTTGCTACTAAAAATATATTCACTTCTTGCACGTGTCCATTTGATTGGGGTTCAACATGTAAGCATACTGTTGCAGCTCTGCATTATATTGACAACAAGGATTATATAAAACTATCACCTCAAAAAAAGCAAATAGAGCCTAAAAACAAAAGTAAGCGAACACAAGCTAATGAACCATATTTGATAACTGGCTTTAAGCACTTAACTTTTGAATATATTTATGCAAATATATCAGCTAGCAAACAATATAAACTTAGATATAATAGCTATGATATTCAAGTGGTTTCAATAACTTCTGATAAAATTGTATATCAAGTTGAGGAGAGATATGACTATACGGTTGTAACTGTTGAGTTTACGTACAAGAATGGTGAAGTATATTCAAAAACTAATAGTACCAAACGCGAAAATAGACTTACAATTGAAGAAGCAGGTATATTAAGTTTCATTGCCCAAAGTAAATCTCCTGATTATTTATTTCTTCATTTTAGTGGAGCCAAGGATCAGAAAAAAGAAGATTACATCAGAAAATATGGTTTTAGTGAAGCTGCAAAATTTGACGATTATTTTCATATGGAGCTCGACATAAAAAAAGGTTTACACATTGTCCCCAACGAAAAAGCACGTGGAATTTTACCTGTAACTGATGAAATTGAAAATAGCTATTTAAAACGAATTAGTGCAATAACTAAGGATAACTCTACATCTGGTATAGATGTATTAAAAAAAGAAAAGAGAGTACTTGGCTTTGCATTGACAAATAGCAATTCTTATCGTAATTCAAACAATAAAAAAGAATTTAGCCTTATTGTTATAAAAGGAAAAACCGATAAGAGCAATACAAAAATAGTTTCTCACATTGGCAGATATGATAATTTACGTAAAAATGAGCAAGTTTCTATAAGTAAAAATCAGAAAGAACTAATTACTTATACTGACAAAGTTGACAACGATAGCACTTTAGAATTAGCCGATTGGAAGCAGGTTTTTAAGCTTATGGCTGAGGAGAAGTTTATATTTTCTTCAGTGAGCAATGATTTCGAAATCAAGAAAAAGGATTTGTCAGCCATAAATATAAAATCATCTAATGTAGGCATTGAACTTGATATTATTGATTCAGATGAATTTATAGAATTAAACCCAAGTCTTATAGTTGACACAAAAAAGTATAAATACAGTACCTTAAATCGCAAAAAATCCGATTACCACATATCATGCATTAATAATACGTTATACGTTAACAATACAATAGATGTTTGTGAATTTATCCAAAATATGGATGTAAATTTAAAAATGCACAGTAGTCATAAAGAAGTGTTTTACGACAAAGTAATTAAGCCTTTATCACAAAAGTGGAATTTAAATACTATTGATTCAAAACATTTTAGCACAAAAAAGGTCATCCTTAAACCACAACAAAAGCAAGTATATTTATCAGAACAGGGCGATTTTCTGATTATTAAACTAGTTGCGATTTACGATAATGACGTAAGATGCTTGCTAATATCATCATCAAATGTTATTGATGAAAATAACGGTATTATTACTGAATTTGTTAGGAAACCGGAGTTTGAAAATGAATTTATAGATTTTATTGCTGACCTTCATCCTGATTTTAATGAGCAAGTTGAGGATAAATTCTTTCATCTATCGTCAGATCAGCTAATTGAAGAATATTGGTTTTTCGACTTTTTCGACAAGCTTCGTAATGAAAATATTGAAGTATTTGGGTTAAAAGATTTGAAAAACTTTAAATATTCGCCATATAAAGCAAAGGTTACAACTTCGGTTTCGTCGGGGCAAGATTGGTTTGATGTTGATGTAAATGTTGCATTTGGAGATACAGTAATGAGTTTAAACGACATTAAAAAAGCTGTGATAAAAAGTAATAAGTACGTACAGCTTAAAGATGGTTCGGTAGGAATTTTGCCCGAAGAGTGGCTAAATAAACTCAATAAATATTTCAGAAATGGTGAACTAAAGAAGGAAAAACTTCTTATCTCTAAACTTCGATTTTCAATGATTGATGAGTTGTTTGAGGATATTGACAGTGAAGAAATTATTACCGAGTTAAATGAAAAACGTAAGAGGCTAAAAAAGGTAACTGAAATTAAGAAAGTTAGTGTTCCCAGATCTATAAAGGCAAAACTACGACCTTATCAAAAGGAAGGGCTTAATTGGCTGCATTTTTTAGATGAAATGAAATGGGGAGGCATACTTGCTGATGATATGGGACTTGGTAAAACTCTTCAAATACTTACTTTTTTAACCAAGATAAAGTCGAAAAAAACAAATTTAATTATCGTGCCAACAACACTACTTTTTAACTGGCAAAATGAGATTGAAAAATTCGCACCACATTTAAATGCTTTCTATTATTATGGTGGAAGTAGAGAAAAAAACACGAAGAACTTTTCAAAATTTGACATTATTTTTTCAACCTATGGCATAATAGTTAGAGATATCGAGATACTAAAATCTTACAAATTCAATTATTTAATTCTTGATGAATCTCAATCGATAAAAAATCCCGGTTCGCTAAGATATAAAGCCGCAAATTTGCTTAAAGCAAACAATAAAATTGCCCTAACCGGTACGCCAATAGAAAATAGTACTTTTGATTTATTTGCACAAATGACATTTGTTAACCCGGGCTTTTTGGGTACAATGAAATCCTTTAAAGATAATTATTCAAATGCCATTGATAAAGACGGTGATCAAACAATAGCAGAAGAACTACAAAAGGTAATTAACCCATTTATACTCAGGCGCACTAAAGAGCAGGTTGCCTCAGAACTTCCCCCAAAAACTGAGGACATTATATATTGCGAAATGGCAAGCGAGCAGCGCAGAATATATGACGCATATAAAAATGAGTACCGTAATAAACTTCTTGAGAAGATTGAGGATGATGGGCTGGCAAAATCAAAGATGTATGTGCTGGAAGGTTTATTGAAACTCAGACAAATATGTGATTCGCCCACTTTGCTAAATGATGATGATATTGGCAGCAATGAATCTGTAAAAATCAAGGAACTAGTACGGTATATATCTGACAAAACTGCAAATCATAAAATTCTAATCTTTTCGCAGTTTACTACAATGTTGGCACTTATTAAGAAAGAACTTAATGCTAACAATATTGACTACGAATACCTTGACGGAAAATGTTCCATTAAACAGCGTGAAAAGAGTGTAAATAATTTTCAAGAAAATGAAAAACTCAGGGTGTTTTTAATTAGCCTAAAAGCAGGAGGTATGGGGTTAAACCTAACAGCTGCCGATTATGTTTTTATTGTTGACCCGTGGTGGAATCCTGCCGTTGAAGAACAGGCAATCGACCGTTGCTATCGTATTGGGCAAGACAAAAAAGTATTTGCATATCGAATGATCTGTAAAGATACCATTGAAGAAAAAATCATAAAGCTTCAAGCTAAAAAGAAAAAAATTAGTAGCGATTTGATTAAAGTCGATGATGAAAGCATAATGAAAGGATTGAAAATTAATGATATTAAATCATTGTTTTCGTGATGGAGAACCATTGCAAAGCCAAACTTGCAATAGAGCTGATTGCAAATCCCGAACGGCAAAATAAATTACCATATTGTTTTATCCACAACATTAGTTTCAAACAAGTTATACTAAGGCATTGCTAAGGCATTGCAAAGCAAATTAGTTCATAAAAACAAGCTGCTTATATTTTAATACATTTGCCTCACACTTTTTTGGGAAATGACAAACAAAACAAATCTTATTTCGTGGTTGATATTACTATCGCTAATGTTAGTTTGGGGGAGTTCGTTTATACTTATCAAAAGGTCTCTTGAGTTTTTCTCTGCATCCGAAGTGGGGTTGCTGAGAGTAGTTATTACTTTTTTATTTATGTTACCAATTGCGTTAGTTCACATAGGCAAGCTGAATAACAAACATAAAAAGTATCTCATTATTTCGGGCGTGATTGGAAGCCTGATACCAGCTTTCATGTTTGCCATTGCACAAACTCGCATCAGTAGCCTGATGGCAGGCACATTAAACTCGCTTACACCACTTTTTACATTGTTCTTAGGTTTGGCATTTTTTAATATAAGAGCTTCGTGGTATAATATTATAGGGGTTGCAATTGGGCTTGTTGGCGCAGTTGGATTAATTTATGCAAGTAGCGGCAACCAAAATCTTGCCACCAATTTTAGTTACTCGGCGTTAATTATTATTGCATCTATATGTTATGCGTTTAATATCAATTTCATAAAGCGATATTTAAAACAGATAAACTCATTAACAATAACGGCTGTAACATTCTTTTACATCGGGATACCATCATTAATATACTTGCTGTTGTTTTCTGATATTCCACATAAAATAATTCATCAGGGAAATATATTACACGGCTTATTTTACGTAGGTACTTTATCAGTATTTGGTACCGGAATTGCTCTAATTGCTTTTAACAGACTTATAAAAATGAGCAGCCCAATATTTGCATCATCAATTACATATGTTATCCCAATAGTAGCAATTATTTGGGGCATTATTGACGGTGAAATTTTTAAAGCCAGCTATATTGCTTGGTTTGTATTAATATTAATTGGCGTATTATTGGTAAACACATCTGATAAAAGCAAACTATATAAAACAATTACAAACCGGCTGAAACAAATTACATCACGCTCATTTTAAGATTTTTATATAATATTTTGTTTGCTTTAAGCCGTGGCGGTATTACATAATTACAATCAACTTAAAGTATTAATGAGAATAATATTAAAACAGATTAAAAATAATTAGCCACAAATAGTTGTTAGTTAGTTTTTTTTTATACTTTTGCACCTCCAAATTTCTAAGGAAATTAAACTAAATATTATTAGACATGTATGTAGTTGTTGACATAGCCGGGCAGCAGTTTAAAGTTGAACAAGGACAAGAAGTTTTTGTTAACAGACTCGAAGGAGAAGAAGGTGCCAAAATAAAACTTGACAAAGTATTTTTAACAGATAATGATGGCGACGTAAAAGTTGGCACACCCTTGGTTAAAGGAGCAGGTGTTGATGCAAAAATTGTTTCACATGTAAGAGGCGATAAAGTTACTGTTTTCAAAAAGAAAAGAAGAAAAGGTTATCAGAAATCAAATGGTTTCCGTAAAGATTTAAGTAAAGTATTAATTGAAAAAATTACTGTTTAACTTGTCTGATATAATTCAGACTTCTAAATACTAAGATATGGCTCATAAAAAAGGAATGGGAAGCTCCCATAACGGTCGCGAATCAGAAAGTAAAAGATTAGGTGTTAAAATTTTTGGTGGACAAGGTGCAATTGCAGGTAACATTATAGTTCGCCAGCGTGGCACAACTCATAATCCCGGTCTCAACGTAGGCATGGGCAAAGATCATACTCTTTTTGCTCTTACTGATGGCATTGTTGAATTTAGAAAAAAGAGGAATAACAGGTCATACGTTAGCGTTGTTCCTATGAATACCGAAAACAATTAGCACATTTAGTTTGTTGAATTAATTTTTGGTTTATAAAATAGCCCGGTCGGTACAAACTGTCCGGGTTTTTTGTTTTGTAGATGGACATTCGGGTAATAAACTCAACAACTTTATGCTAATTTATTTAATTTTATAAACTAACTTTGCATAAAAATTAAAATATGCTATTAATTAATTTCGTAAGAGACAATAAAGCCCACGTTATTAAACAGTTGGCAATAAAAAACTTTGACGCATCAACTATTGTTGAAGATATTATCAAGCTTGACGACCTGAGAAAAAAAACTCAGTATGAGCTTGATGACAAACTTTCTGAAAGTAACAAGCTCGCTAAGGAAATCGGGAACTATTACAAAACGGGGCAACGCAAAAAAGCGGAAGAGGCAAAATCCAATTCGATAGAGTTAAAAATAACAACCAAAGAACTTGAGAAGCTTCTTAATGATACCATTTCAAACTTAAACAGCAAGTTAGTAGAGTTGCCAAATATTCCACACAGCTCCGTTCTTCCGGGCAAATCGGATGCTGACAATGAGTTAATTTATGAAGAAGGTGCAATACCTGAACTTTATGAAGATGCAATACCACACTGGGAACTGGCAGCAAAATACAATATTATCGACTTCGATCTTGGCAGCAAAGTTACAGGAGCAGGTTTTCCGTTCTATAGAGGTCAAGGAGCGAGATTACAACGTGCGCTCATCAATTTCTTCCTCGACGAAGCAATAAATCAGGGTTACCTTGAGTACCAGCCACCATTGCTCGTAAATGCCGACTCGGGTTATGGCACAGGTCAGCTTCCTGACAAAGAAGGGCAGATGTATTTTGTTAACGAAGACAAACTCTACTTAATACCAACAGCCGAAGTTCCAATTACAAACATGTACAGAAATGTTATTGTTAAAGAAAAAGACTTCCCTATAAAAAATGTTGCTTATTCCAACTGTTTCAGGCGTGAAGCCGGTTCGTATGGCAAGGATGTAAGAGGTCTTAATCGCTTGCATCAGTTCGACAAAGTAGAAATTGTACAAATTCAGCATCCCGATAATTCATATAATACTTTGGAGCAAATGAAAGATCAAGTTGCAGATTTACTTCGAAAATTGGAACTGCCATTTAGGATTGTAAGGCTATGCGGTGGCGATCTTAGTTTTACCTCTGCGCTAACCTACGATTTTGAAGTTTATTCGGCAGCTCAAAAGCGATGGCTCGAAGTTAGCTCGGTTTCAAACTTTGAAAATTTTCAAACTAACAGGCTGAAACTGAGATTTAAAGATAAAGACGGGAAGATGCAACTTGCTCATACTCTCAACGGTAGCGCATTGGCTTTGCCACGAATTGTTGCCGCTTTGTTGGAAAATAATCAAACTAAAGATGGAATTATTATCCCCGAGATTCTTAGAAACTATACTAAATTTGATATTATTAGCAATGTTTAATCACAATAAAAAATAGTTTATAGCGTGCTGCCTTTAAAAAATATCCTTAGTTATTGTATTGCTTTTATTTTTGTAGCAGGTATGTTTGCTTTTGCAGATGTAAACGCACAAAACGGGCAACATCTAAATCCGATACTCTCGCGACAGCATCACAATCAGGCAGTTCCTAAGGAAGTGCTTGCAATTAATCTCTACAGGGCAAAAGATTATGAAAAAGCAGCCGAGCTATTTAATCAATTGTACAAAAGTAAGCATAGCAATAATTATTATAACTATTATTTTAATTGCCTTATTGCAATAAAAGATTATAAACAAGCCGATAGGTTAGCCAGGCAACACAATAAATTATATCAAAATAATTACAGATATTTGATTGATGAAGCGTATGTTGCTGATTTATTGGGCAACAAAAAAAAGTCTAATAAAATTTTCAACAAAATACTAAATAACCTACCCACACGACGAAACGAAATTATACAGATTACATCGAGCTTACAAACACGCGGATATACTAATGAAGCTATTAAGGTTCTTCAAAAAGCCAGCATGATACAAAATAATAAATCGTTCAACCTAGAATTGGCAAATGCTTACCTGTTTAGCGGCGATTACAGTAGCATGTTTGATAGCTACATAAAACAATTGGAACAACACCCAGCTGATATTCAGCTTATAAAGAGCCGGTTACAATATGTGATGAAGATCGATGTTAACAGTAACCTATCAGAAATGCTAAAAAAAAAGCTCCTCGAAAGTTATCAAGCAAATCCTGATAATATACAACTTGCCGAAATGCTACTTTGGTACTCAATACAAACTAAAGATTTTACAATGGCACTACGTCAGGCAAAAGCCATTGATGCCAGATTTGGCAATCTTGACAGAGACATACTTGAGCTTGCTGATATAGCTATGTCTAATTACGAATACGCAGCAAGTGCATCGGCATACGAGTATATAAAGAATAAGAAATCAGACACCCCTTTTCTCACCGAAAGCTATGTAGGGTACTACCTATCGGTTGCAAAACAACTTGAAGAAAACCCGAAAGCAAGCACAGCTGATTACAAAAAACTTGAAAAATTAGGTAAAACTGCCATTAACAAAATGGGTGTTAACAACCTTACTGCGAGTATTGTGGTAAATATGGCAAACATTATTGCTTTTAAATTAAACAATAACGAAGAAGCTACTAAGCTAATAAAGGAAACTTTAGATAAAGCATCAATAAGTCAAAAAAACAGAGCCCATCTTAAATTAAAATTAGCAGATATTTACTTGGCAGCAGGCAAAATATGGGATGCTACATTGCTATACTCACAAGTAGATACTGACATGAAAAATGAACCCATCGGTCATGAAGCCAAATTAAGAAATGCAAAGGTATTTTATTACATAGGTGAGTTTGACTGGGCAAATACGCAGTTAGATGTGCTAAAATCGTCAACATCAAAATTAATATCCAACGATGCCATTGAGCTATCACTATTTATTAGCAATATGCGTGAAGAAGATACCATCGGGTTTGTATTGCGTAAGTTTGCTAAAGCAGATTTATATACATATCAGGGAAAATACGACTCTGCAATGATGATGCTAAATAAAGTTGAAGACGATCCTGCCGGCAATTTTAGTATAGAATATGCACTATACGACAAAGCCTTACTTTATTCAAAGCAAAATAAATTTATTAAAGCCGATTCGGTTTACAATATATTAACTTCTCGCTATCCCCAAAGTATAAAAACAGATAATGCTATATTTGAACGTGCTGAAATTCAACGTATTCATCTTAACAACAACAAAGAAGCCTTAAAATTATATATGATACTCATGACTGATTATCCTGAAAGCATTTACTCCGGTAAAGCCAGAAAAAATTACAGGTTGATATCAAAAGAATGAAAAATCAGTATTATTAAAATGCTTTAGCTTGCTAAGCAATACAAATTAAAACTCCCTGTTTATACTTTGAAAGTCTATTTAAATGGTAAAACCAAAAAAATACTTAGGGCAACATTTCTTAACCGACATTAACATAGCTCAAAAAATTGTTGATTGCCTTGATACCAACTATGTAAACGTTTGCGAAGTTGGTCCGGGGACAGGAGTGTTGACATCTCTGCTTCTAAAAAAAGAGTTTATTACAAACCTAAAACTCATTGAAATTGACAGTGAATCTATTGAATACCTAACATCTAACTTTTCTGACTCTCGCCTTAGCATTATTGAAGCCGATTTTTTAAAAATAAATATAGATAATGTTTTTAAAGAACCATTTGCTCTTATCGGCAACTTCCCATACAATATTTCGAGTCAGATATTTTTTAAAGTATTAGAAAACAGAAACCTTATTCCGATAGTAGTGAGCATGTTACAAAAAGAAGTAGCCGAACGTATTGCAGCCACACATGGCAATAAGACTTACGGCATATTAAGTGTGCTTATGCAAAGCTGGTATGATATTGAATATTGTTTTACAGTAAATGAGAATGTTTTTTACCCACCTCCAAAAGTTAAATCGGCAGTAATTAAATTTACCAGAAATAAAACGCAGCAACTTGGTTGCGATGAAAAATTATTTTTTACAACTGTAAAAACAGCATTCAATCATAGGCGTAAAACCCTACGAAATGCACTACGGCCACTTCTGCCCGACATACAGCAATCTGATCACAACTTTTTTTCTTTAAGAGCAGAGCAACTATCTCCGGCACAGTTTGTTGAACTCACACAAGTGGTTGCACAGATGAGAAAATAAATAATTAATCAATGTATATGTAATGTGCTAATATTTTTTAACATCATGAAAAATTTAATAATCCTATTATCGGCATTTATTATTCTTGTATCATGCCGGCAGCATATTCCTAAAGACGTTAAAGCGATAATAGATACGGCTAATGGAAATAAAAGTGAGCTTGAGAAAGTAATTTCTCATTATAAAAATTTACACGATACAACCAAGTTGGCAGCAGCGTATTTTTTAATTAAAAATATGAAAGGTCAGTGCTACTCAACAACAAAAATTGTTGACACATTAGGAAATAAAGTAAACTTTGATGTGCTTGATTACCCAGATTATAAAACTATGGTAGCAGGCTGGGATTCCGTTGAAAATAAAATAGGAACTATTGATTTTAAACGTGATACAGTAATTTATGATGTAAACACTATAACCGCCGACTATTTAATTGACAACATTGATTTGGCATTTAAAGCATGGCAAAAACCATGGGCAAAGCAGCTTTCGTTTGATCAGTTTTGTGAATATATACTTCCATATCGATCGAGCAATGAGCCAATAGAAAACTGGAGGATGCGACTGAGCCACCGTTATAAGTGGGTAATAGACTCCATTAAAGACAGCACAAATCCGGCAGAAGCTTGTGCACTTATTAACAGCGAATTATCATCGTGGTATGTGTTCGATCCAAGGTTTTATCGCCATCCTACCGACTTAGGTTTAGATGATATGTTTAAGTTTAAAAAAGGCAGATGCGAAGATATGACAAATTTGGCAATTTATGCAATGCGTTCGCAGGGGGTGCCGGTTATGAGCGATTACACTCCTGCCTGGCCAAACACCGGAAACAACCACGCCTGGAATGCCACTTTAACCAAAGATAACAAAGTTGTTATTTTTATGGGTGGCGAATCAAATCCGTACGATTATAAACTTGACAATAAAAAAGCTAAGGTATATCGTAAAACATTTGGGAGGCAAAAGAACAGCTTAGCAATGATGGCTCCCGATTACGAAAAACTGCCGGGTTGGTTAAGGTCGAGTCATTACATTGATGTAACGAAAGATTATGTCCCTGTTACTGATGTTAAACTTAAGCTGCAGCGCAATAAACCGGATAGTGTAAATTATGCATATCTTTATGTTTTTAACTCAGGCGATTGGACGGCTATTCATTGGGGTAATATTGTTGGCGATTCTGTTACTTTTACAGATATGGGTAAGGATATTGCATATCTGCCTTGCTATTTTAAAAACGGGAAATACTCTCCTGCCGGTAACCAGTTCATACTTAAACAAGATGGCACTATTAGCGAAAATATTGCCGACACATTAGTTACAATTAGCGTTGACCTATACTCAACAACACGAAAAGTAACACGAAAAACAACAGACGAGATTGAAAAAGCCAACTTTAAAGATGGTGCTGAATATGATCTTTTTTACTGGAACGATAAATGGGTAAAAATAGGAACAAAAAAAGCTGATGCAGACAAACCTCTACATTTTGATAATGTACCTGCTAATGCACTTCTTTGGTTAGTGGAAAAAAACTCAAAAAAAGAAGAGAGAATTTTTACCATAGTTAATGGGAGCGTTAAGTGGTGGTAATAATATTTAGCATAAATACGGTCAAGTTCGGTAATTAATTTTTTTTATATCTTTGAGCATGAGTTTTTTTTCAAAATTGGTAAATATTAAAATTCTGACTACTCGCAAATTACGACTACAACACGGTCTTATTTTGTTTACCCTGAATTTTACCTTAGTATTTGTATTGGGCTTAATACCCAAAAGTAGCATTATACCTGAATTATACAGTATTATTGTCTCGGGCATCTTCTTCGCTGCTGTTATAAGCGTTTCTGACAGACATATAAGATACCTCTATTTTGCAATTATACTTACCATATTTACATGGATATCAACTTATTGGAAGTTAAATATAATATTCCACGTAAATTCAATTATTACAATTTTGTTTTTAGTTTATATTATTGTGGTTTCGATTATTCGAATTTCAAAAAGCAAAACTGTTGGAAGTCTTGAATTTTTACGTGCTGTAAATATTTATTTTCTAATAGGAATTTCGGGAGGTATTGTTTACCGAATGATATATAAGGTTAACCCCTCGAGCATCAAAACTGTGGGGCGTCATATCCTTAATACTACTGATATGATGTACTTTAGCTTTGAAACCATTTCTACTTTGGGCTATGGTGATATCACACCTATTTCTCCATTTGCAAAAACATTATCTATTTTCTTAAGCTTCTCAGGTCAGTTATATCTTGCCATGATTATTGCTTTA
>CAZGWS010000029.1:0-20081 GCA_964528805.1 uncultured Lentimicrobiaceae bacterium
TGGTGATGTGGTGATGTGGTAATTTTAGAAAATTGTAGTTTTATAGAAACAATTAAATTGTATAGAAATGAATACTAAAAAAAATGAACTTGTAGAAGTTAGTTTTGAGTTTGCTTTGCTAATTATTGATTTTACTGAAGAACTTGAAAAACTAAGGAAGTACGTTATTGCAAAGCAATTATTGAAATCAGGTACGTCAGTAGGAGCAAATATAAATGAAGCTCAAAGTGCTGAAAGCAAAGCTGATTTTATTCATAAATTAAAAATTGCTCATAAAGAATTGCTTGAATCAGAATATTGGATTAAACTAATAAAATCAAGCAGTTCATATCCTAAACCTGATATTGAAGTAGATAATAAAATAGTATCTCTTAAAAAAATATTTAACAGAATTATTTCAACAGCAAAAAAATAAAAAAATGAAACAGATAATAAACTATATAAAAAATAACTATAAGATCCTACTTGTAGTAATTGGTGGAGCATTAATTGGTGGTTATATTGTTGGAAAATCAACAAATCAACAAATCAACACATCAACACATCAACAAATCAACGAATCAACACATCAGCTTAATAACGAGGCAGCACCACATGAAATTTGGACATGCTCCATGCACCCGCAAATAAAGCAGGATCACCCTGGTAATTGCCCAATTTGCGGAATGAAATTGATTCCACTAACAACTACAGATTCTGAGAGTGAAGATGCTGATCCAAACGAAATTACGCTTTCCAATTCGGCCGCAAAGTTAGCTGACATTGAGACTGTTATAGTTAAAGAAGGAGTTCCGGAAAAAACAGTTTTTCTTCAAGGCAAAATTCGTGCCGATGAGCGTAATATTGCCGAACTAACTGCACGTTTTGGGGGACGAATTGAAAAATTATTTGTCAACTTCACAGGTCAAGAGGTTAAAAAAGGAGAAAAGCTTGCCACAATTTATTCACCGGGGTTGGTTACTGCACAACGCGAATTGCTGGAATCTGTTGACTTTAAAGAAAGTCGCCCTGCTCTTTACACTTCTGCAAGAGCCAAACTTAAACTATGGGACTTAACTGACAAACAAATATCCGCAATAGAAGAGAAAGGTGAACCACAAATATATTTCAATGTATTATCGCCAATTACTGGAACAGTAACAAAGCGATATATTGCTTTAGGCGATTACATAAAAGAAGGAATGTCTCTTTTCAGAGTAATAAATTTAACCAAAGTATGGGGTATGTTTGACGCATATGAGAGTGATCTCCCATGGGTGAAATTGGGTGATAAAGTGGAGTTTACTGTTGAAGCTATACCAGGTAAAAACTACTCCGCAAAAATTACTTTTATTGATCCTGTTATTAACGATAAAACCCGTATTGCAAAAGTTCGTGTTGAGATTCCAAATAAAAATAAAGAACTTAAACCCGGAATGTTTTTGAATGGAATTGTAATGTCTAAAAATGCCGGTAATACTAAAGAAATTCTTGTCCCAAAATCATCAATACTGTGGACAGGGAAGCGTGCCGTCGTTTACGTAAAAGTACCAAACCGCAAAAGCCCTTCATTTTTGTATCGCGAAGTAGTATTAGGTCCTTCAGCCGGTGCTTTCTATGTAATTAAAAAAGGTCTTAAAGCCGGCGAAGAGATTGCTACTAACGGAGTATTTAAAATTGATGCCGCAGCACAACTGCAAGGTCTGCCAAGTATGATGAACCCCGAAGGTGGAGCCGGATCAACACCACATGATATGTCGAAAATGGATATGGGGGGCAGCAAAAAAAAAACCTCAAAGACTAAAAAGACTAAACCTACAAGCAACAAAGAAAGAAAAGCCAAAGTAAACACTGAATTTCAAAATCAACTGTCAGCCGTTTATGATGATTATCTTAAACTAAAAAATGCGTTTGTTGCCTCTAATGAAGCCGAAATTAACAAAGATGCTGACATTACACTTAAATCAGTAAAAAATGTTGACATGAAGTTAGTAGAAGGTAGTGCGCATCTTACTTGGATGTCAATAGAAGAAGTGATTGTTAATAACTTAAACGGTATTATTCAGATGAAAGGCATTGAAATGAAACGTAAGCATTTTAGCATTATTTCTAATAAAATATACGAACTATTGGAGCAGTTTGGCAAAACAAACGGCACTCCATTATACTACCAATATTGCCCCATGGCGTTTAATAATGAAGGTGCTTACTGGATTAGCGGATCAAAAAAAATCATAAACCCTTATTTTACTGACGATAGTATGAGAGTGTGTGGTGAAACAAAAAAGACTATTAACTAGACAGTTATGTATTTTAAATAATTTTTTTAAACTTTTAAACTATACAGTTATGTATATTAAATTGTTCATTATTTCAGTAATATTAGTAGCTTTCTTTTTCGTAGGAATGGCAATTAAACTTTTCTTTAAACCTAAAGAAGAACTGCCCACCACTGCTTGCAGTATGGATAATGACAGTCTTGATAAAGATGCAGCATGTGCAAAGTGTGATTTAAAAGAAATAATAGATTGTCCTGAGAAAGAATAACTAAAATTAATATTTAATAATAAAAACTAACAGATATGAAACTAATAAAAGCATATATAAGACATAGAAAGTCCAAAGAAGTTTATAATGCACTTAAAAAAAATGGATTCTGCTGTATGACATTTGTAGAATGCGAAGGAACAGGTCGGTATTCTGATTTGGAAAAAGAGCACATTAGCGAAAAATATCCTTTTGCAGATGCATACCGGGTTGTTAAACTGGAAATATTAATCGCCAGTGAACACATAGACTTGGTTGTTGAAA
Source organism: uncultured Lentimicrobiaceae bacterium (assembly GCA_964528805.1). GTDB lineage: Bacteria > Bacteroidota > Bacteroidia > Bacteroidales > F082. The sequence continues at coordinate 2,791 of CAZGWS010000029.1, forward strand.
TTATTCGCAAAAATGGTCGAACGGGTTATCGTGGCGATGGGATGATTATTGTATCACCTGTTGATAACGTGTTCAAGATAAGGACTGACGAAAAAGGAATATTAGTAGTTTAATTTATCAGCTTGTAACAAGTGTAACAAATCCGGTTTGCATTGTATTTCCATTCTCGGAAAAATTTGAAAAGTACAATAATGTAATCTTTCGCCTGGTTTATATGGTAGGCAATGCACATCATTAGTATTAATGACTTTCGGAACAAGTTGCTGGTAGCAGCTAACTCGACGTGGAGATATTTTACTTATGACAAAGCTGATGCAGTAATAATTTGAAACTATTAAAATAACATATAGTTAATCTATGGTACGATGAAAATAAACATTAAAAATATGGTTTGCAGCCGTTGCCTTATAGCAGTTGATCAAATTCTTAAACATGCAGGATTTAACAACGCTACTATTCACTTAGGATCAGCAACCGTTAATGAAGAAATCCCGTCAGATAAGTTACTGCAAATTGAGAAAGAACTAAACATGGCAGGTTTCGAAATTATCAACAGCCGGTCGGTAAAACTCATTGAGCAAATAAAGTCAATAATTATTGACCATATTTATAATGATGATGCACATAGGAAGCTAAATTTTTCTACTATTCTTGCTTCAAAAATGAACAAAGACTACAACTATCTTAGTACGCTCTTTTCCTCTGTCGAAAATATAACTATTGAGCATTTCATTATTAATCTTAAAATTGAGCGTGTAAAGGAGCTTATTATTTATGATGAGAAAAACTTAAGTGAGATTGCCTTTGATATGGAGTACAGTAGTGTTGCACATCTATCAGGTCAATTTAAAAAAGTTACGGGATTTACACCCTCCTATTTCAAAACTATTGGTGAGCAAAAACGAAAATCAATTGATAAAATTTGATAATATGAAAATATTATAAAACAATTGCAGAATTGTATAACACGTTAAGCACCTAAGTGTAATACCTTTGCTGAATAATAAAACAATAAATATTAATTAAAATAAAATAAAACTATGAATTACTTCAAATCAATTAAATTACAAAATGTAGATTTTAATCAGGCAATAGAAAAAGTAACCGAAGCACTACAACAAGAGGGTTTTGGTATTCTTACACAAGTTGACGTAAAAGAAACACTAAAGAAAAAGCTTGATGTAGATTTCAGACCTTATAGAATATTAGGCGCATGTAATCCTCCTTTTGCGTACAAAGCTCTTAAAGCCGAAAAAAATATTGGTACAATGTTACCCTGCAACGTAGTTGTTCAGGAAATAGAAGACGGCATTATAGAAGTTGTTGCTGTAAATCCAATTGCATCTATGTTAGCAGTTAAAAATCCTGAACTTATTAAAATTGCTGCCGAAATTCAAAACAAGTTGGAATCGGCAATAAATAAACTTAAACAGTAAACATTAAAAACAAAAAAAGATGAAAACTTTAGCATTAATTATTTCAATGGTAACCCTAGTAACTTTTAGTAGTATGGGGCAGAACACAGATGTTGACAAACTTCTACAGAACACAGAGAGTCGTGATGTCATTTTCAACACAATTCTAAATGACAATGACCTTATGATTGACTTCATGAAGACCATGAAACAAAACAAACATGCAATGATGATGATGCAAAACAATCAGATGCCTAACCAGTCGAAAGAAATGGAGATGGGAGACAAAAAGCCGATGATGGACAGCGGTGCTATGATGAAAAAAATGCAAAACAACCCTGAGATGATGAAAAAAATGATGAGCAATATGATGACTATGTGCGAACATGATTCAACAATGCGTAACAACATGGCAAATATGATGAGTAAGCATCCTGAGATGATGCAAATGTGCATGGAAAAAATGCATAAAAGCAATATGATGCAAAAAGACGGCAATATGAAAATGATGGATTCGGAAAATAGTATGGGAGATAGCAATCATAGCCACAAGCAATAAAAATATAACAAACCATGAAAAAAATAATAATAGTTCTTTACCTAGCTTCAATAAGTTGGGTAGCAGGTGCACAACACAGCCATTCAGCAATGCACAAATCGGAAATGGACTCTAAAACAATTGATAACAAGACAGTTACTGCATTTATTACAGTAGGTAGTTCTCAAAACACGGCATCTATAATTGATAATTATCTAAAAATTAAAGATGCATTAGCAGATGACAACAGTAACAATACAGCAAAATTTGCAGAGTTGTTGTTTAAGGATATTGGTAATTTCAACGTATCCAAGCAAAAAGAATCACAACAAAAAGAACTAAATGAAATACTAAATGATGCAGGAGAACAAGCAGAACACATTGCGAAGAATAGTGGGAAGATTAGCCATCAACGAGAGCATTTTGAAAATCTAAGTACTGACATAAAAGATTTAATAATTATTACCGGACTTAATCGTGATTTATACCAAATTTTTTGTCCGATGTATAATAACGGAGAAGGAGCTATGTGGTTAAGTGCATCCAAAACCATAAATAATCCATACTTAGGAAGTAAAATGATGGCGTGTGGGAGTGTACAACAAAAAATTACTATAAAATGAAACTACTAAAACGGATTGGATTTGCTCTCTTGATTGTTTTTATTGGCATTCAATTAGCTCCTACACAACTCAATCAGAGCACAAAAGTGTCATCAGTATCTTTTATTAACACTTTTGAAGTTTCCGAAAATGCGAGTAGGATTCTCACTAATTCTTGTTACAGCTGCCATAGTAACAACACCAACTATCCATGGTATAGTTATGTTCAACCCATAGGTTGGTATATTAATAGTCATATTAAGAAAGCCAAAGAAGAATTAAACTTTAGTATTTTCGGTAGCTATTCAAATAGAAAACAAAAGAGCAAATTAAAATCAATGGTAAGCCAAATTAAAGATGGTGATATGCCAATTGCAGCATACACTCTTATCCATAGTGAAGCCAGATTATCTGACAATGATAAAAAAAATATTATTGACTTTTTAAATAAGACAAAAGATAATATGAGCAAATAAGTTTTAGCTAATAGCAAAATTAAGTTTCTGATTACCAAAGTATAGAGATCAATTATTAATTAAATAGAAAGGAAAATATTATGTATGGATTTAATGGAATGGGTTTTGGAATGGGATTTGGCTGGATAATCATTATTGTGGTTATCGTAGCTGCCATCTGGTTTATAACATCAATGGCTAAAACAAATCGAAACAAAACGGTGAATAAAACTGCATTTGATATATTAAAAGAAAGATACGCACGCGGGGAAATATCAAAAGCAGAATTTGATCGCATGAAGAATGATATTCTTTAAAAATAAGACAGAATAATATTATATAACTAATAAAATACTATGAAATGGACAATTTTAAAATAGCACAGTATAGCTGCCCCATGTATTGTGAGGGCGATAAAGTTTACAACAAACCTGGCGACTGCCCCGTCTGTAACATGCATCTCGTAGCCACATCAAAAACTGATGATAGTGGAAATACACATCATGAACACAACCATGAACATAACCACAAGCACAAAATACACAACCATAAGAACCATAACCATACGAATGTTACTGATAATTATTATTGCTCAATGCAGTGTGAAGGAGACAAAATGTATCATGAACCAGGCGACTGCCCAAAGTGCGGCATGCACCTAATAAAAGAGGTAATCCAAGTCTCTTCTAATACAGTTTTTACGTGCTCAATGCATCCTGAGATTAAGCGTAACAAACCGGGAGACTGCCCTATTTGTGGTATGGAACTCATTCCCGAAAAGGGAGATGTGGAGAGCGAAGAACAAATAGCCTATAAAAAGATGGCAAAGAAATTTAAGATCGCTCTATTCTTAGCAATCCCTGTTTTATTAATTGCTATGTCAGATTATGTACCGTTTGTAAATCTCGAACAAATAGCTCCAAAAAAGGTATGGAACTGGATTGAATTCATTCTTGCAACCCCTGTATTATTTTATTCAAGTTGGGATTTCTTCATAAGAGGTTGGAGTTCAATCGTAAGATGGACACCAAACATGTGGACATTAATCTCAATAGGTGTTGGTGCAGCTTATACATTTAGTGTGTTTGCACTTCTTATACCTAACATCTTCCCTCCTCAATTCAAAGATAGTAGCGGCAACGTGCATATATATTTTGAAGCTGTTGCAGTAATATTAACTTTAGTTATTATGGGACAGGTAATGGAGTTGCGCGCACACAGCAAAACAAACTCTGCTATAAAATCTTTGTTAGGGCTAACTCCGCCTATTGCTCGCATTATAAAAAATGGCGAAGAGTTTGAAATACCTCTGGAAGAAGTAAAAGCCGGTGATATACTTAAAGTAAAACCCGGAGAAAAAATTCCTGTTGATGGTTCGATAAAAGATGGTACTGCTGTAATTGACGAGAGTATGATTACAGGCGAGCCAATACCATCCGACAAAGTAGTAGGTGATAAAATAACTGGAGGAACTATAAACGGGCAAACTGCTTTCGAGATGGTAGCTGAAAAAGTAGGTAGCGATACACTATTAGCGCAAATTATCGCATTGGTTAATCAGGCCAGCCGCTCGCGAGCACCAATTCAAAAATTAGCAGACACCGTAGCAAAATATTTTGTTCAAATAGTAATATCTACATCAATAATTACATTTGTAGTATGGGCAATATGGGGACCTGAGCCTGCTTATGTATATGCCTTTGTAAATGCAGTTGCAGTTTTAATAATTGCATGTCCATGTGCACTTGGTCTGGCAACACCAATGTCAATCATGGTTGGAACCGGAAGAGGTGCCCAGTCAGGTGTTTTAGTTAAGGATGCCTCTGCCATCGAAGAAATGAATAAAGTTGACACACTTATTGTTGACAAAACAGGAACACTTACTGAAGGGAAACCGAGTTTAAACAATTATATCTCATTTACAAAAAAATCTAAATCGGAGATACTTCAGCTGGCAGCTTCAGTTGATGCAAATAGTGAACATCCGCTGGCAAACGCAATTGTTGCCGGAGCAAAGCAAAATAACATAAAACTTATAAAGCCAAAGCACTTCGAGTCGATAACAGGTAAAGGTGTAAAGGCTACTTTTGATAATAAGACTGTTGGCTTGGGTAATCACCGGTTAATTGATGAGCTTAATGCCACCATAACTGATGAACAGAAAGAAATGGCTAAAGAGTGGCAGTCAACTGGGCAAACTGTTATGTATTTAATTGAAGAACAGCATATTGAAGGAATAGTTAGTGTTTCTGATAAAATTAAAGATACTTCGGAAGCTGCCATAAAATCATTACAGAAAATGGGTATTAAAGTACACATGCTTACAGGCGACAATAAATTTACAGCTAAGGCTGTTGCCGATGAGATGGGTTTGGATGGTTATATAGCTGACTGCTTACCTGATGATAAGTACAACAAAGTAAAAGAACTTCAGGAACAAGGACATGTTGTTGCAATGGCCGGCGACGGTATAAATGACGCACCTGCTCTGGAACAGGCAAATGTTGGAATAGCAATGGGTACCGGTACTGACATTGCAATGCAAAGTGCCGAGATAACTTTAGTAAAAGGCGACCTTACAGGCATTGTGCGTGCTAGGGAGTTAAGTTCAAAGGTAATGCGCAATATTAAACAAAACCTATTTTTTGCATTCGTTTATAATGCTCTTGGTGTGCCGGTTGCAGCCGGTATCCTTTTCCCGTTTTTCGGAATCTTGTTAAGCCCTATTATTGCAGCTGCCGCGATGAGTTTTAGCTCTGTCTCGGTAATATCAAACGCATTACGATTAAGAAATGCATAATCAATAAATGTAACAATAAAATTAATTAAATTTTTTGCTGTTAATCATTTTGATCTGATAATAACATGGAAATCAAAGAACTACATATCAAGAACATGGTTTGCAATCGCTGCATAAGAGTAGTAACAGAAGAGATTGAGAAATTAGGTTTTAAAATTAATTCAATTGAATTAGGACGAGTTGAACTGTCTGCTTACATTACTGCGCATGACCACGAGTCAATTAAAGAAGCACTCGAGCATAGTGGTTTTGAAATACTTAACAATAGTACAGCTAAAATAATTTCAAATATTAAAACTGAAATTATTAAAGTGATTCACAATTATGACAGACACACTGAAAAAGTAAAGTTCTCAGAATTTCTATCCGATAAGCTTGGAAAAGATTATTCGTACTTAAGTAATTTATTCTCACTTACAGAAGGAGTAACAATTGAGAAATTCATTATCTTGCAAAAGATTGAGAAAGTAAAAGAATTGCTAATTTATAATGAGCTATCACTCACGGAAATAGCTGCACAACTTAACTACAGTAGTACCCAATACTTGTCAAAGCAATTTAATGATATTACAGGTTTTACTCCAACAATCTTTAAAAAAAATTTTAAAAACAAAAGAATCCCTATTGATGAGATACTAAAATCCAAACAAGAAGTAAAATAAATCCATAATTTTATAACCCTTATTGTGGTAAGGAGTTGTATTTTTGCAAAAAATTATATGCTTTAATGCTAGTACAGATAAAATATATATTCATTTCGATCTTGATGTTTGTATCAATGGTAGGATTTTCTGTGTCAAAGCATTATTGTAATAATCAATTTATTTCATATTCAATTAACGCTCCTGATAGTTCTTGCTGTGAAGATTGTAATAACGATTGCTGTCACAATGAAGATCAGTTAATTGTGCTTAAGGTTGATTTTTCGATACCGGTAACTGCTGTTACTAATATTGGCGAAGTAATATTATTTGCCAATAAGCAAATAGAAACTACTTCAGATTTAATTGAAGGTCATGGTAATAATGATATTGAAATAAACCTTAAACCTCCATTAGGGATTCATGTATTTTTGGCTAAAATACAATCTTATTTGCTATAGCTTAGTAAATAAAGTATCTGAATTTTATTGATATAGAAGCAAAATATCGGCAGTCGAAAAGATTGTAAAATCTCAAAATTTGAGATTTATATTCCAAATTCAATAAAATATATTTATCTAACTTTTAGTGATGTTATTCCTTTAACAATACAATTTTCGATACATCACGCAAATGTTAAATAATAATTGAATATTACAAATACGGTATTTTCAAAATTGCACACAAATGAGTATAAAACAATAGAAAAAAAATATAGTAATAACTTAAATTAAATAAAAATGAAAAAAATGAAAAAAATTGCATTGGTAGCTGTAATGGCTATATCGGTTGGTCTATTTATAACAAGTTGTAATAAAAGCGAAAAGTCAGCCGATCTAACTGCCGGTTTAACAGGTACTTACATTGGCACTTTAGAGACTAACAACCTTAAGACAAACAATCCGGCAACAGCCTACATTTCAAAAGTTAACGATTACTCAATAACAATACACTGTTTTGGTGATGATATTGACACGACTTTTGTAATGGATTTATACGAAAATGGCGATAGTACAATGCTATGCTTTACAGATGATGATTTTCAAACTGAGTACAATCATCAAATGACAAGTGGACACCATATGATGGGAGAAAATAACTGGCAATCATGGACGAACCATATGAATTTGGATCATAATCCAACAGACGAACATTACGGTGCATTTTCAATGACTAATCACACTTTTAGTTATCGGTTTAAAACACCAGGAAGCACATCAACAGTAGATAAAGTTTTTACCGGCACAAAAGAAAATTAATATTGTCTTTATAGCTAAGATAAACTAATAATTAATCTTTTCAAGAAAACGCCAAATACTGCGTTATTCTCGTTTTTGAATAAGTCATTTACAATTCGTAAACTCCTTGAATTCAAAAACTTCGAAAGACTTTAAAATGATGAGCTTTCTTGCAAGCACTAATTAAAACCAAAATGGAATAAGTTTTCCATTTGTAAAAAGTGAGGGGGGCTGCAATACAATGCAGCCCTCTTTTTTATAATACCTTAAATCCGTAAGCATGTTTGTAACAAAAAGGCTAAGAGTGTGTCAGGATTAGTAAAGTACATAAAAAAGCAACGCAAACGTATTAAAAATTACGGTGTGTAGGTTTTTTCGAGCACCGGTAATAATGACGTACTATTTGGCTTTGTAGTAGTAAAAGATGTTTGCGGATTTAAGGTAATATATCAACTATTATTTAGTTTATAGTACGCATAAGGCACAATATTTGTACTTTGCACAACAAATGAAGAAACTCATAACAATAGCTGCTTTTTTATTATTAGTTGTACAAACTGCATTATCACAGCAAGTTAACAGCAATATTGTTAGAGCAATAATTATTGATGGCGACACAATTCCTGTAATAAGATTAGATGAGATTGAGATATATTCATTTACAATTCCCAAGTCGAAAAAAGCAAAAAGAAGGCTTACAAGGTTAATACAAAATGTGAAAAGAGTATATCCATGGTCGCGCTTAGCAGGAATTCAACTTAGGAAATATGACAAAATGCTTGTTGCTGCAAAGAACGACAAGGAGCGACGCAAGATTATGAAGCAGGCCGAGAAAGAGATAAATGATAAGTATGGTGAAACTCTCAAAAAATTAACTTTTGCACAAGGTCATATACTAATAAAACTCATCGACCGGGAGACAGGAGAGACTTCGTACTCGCTGGTGCAGGATCTGCGAGGTAATTTTACAGCATTTTTTTATCAGGCATTTGCACGAATATGGGGTTACAACTTAAAAATAAAGTACGATCCTGATGGTAAAGACAAGCAAATTGAAACTATTGTAAAGATGATTGAACGTGGGCAAATTTGATTAATTAATATAGCTGTTTGGTTTAATACCAAAATAATAATAATTTCTCAGCTTACTTCAACCTATAATTATACAGCATATTCCCTGATGCCGATATTAGGTTTATTTTATTATTATGCTCTAAGTCTCCAACCGTAAAAGGAGTTTCACCAACAAGTCCTTTGCTTATAATTATATTACCACTCTTGTCAAATAAATAAATGGTCTTCTCATCATCAGCAACAACACCAAGCACATGTTCGTTCTTACCAAGGCTGAAGAAAGATGGTGCTACTTTAATTTCAGATTCAAATTTATAGCTAAACAGCTCCTTTTTAAATCTGTCAAATACCTTAAGACTGTTTCCGTCAACAAAAATAAAATCTTTCGATTTGTCTCCGTTAAAATCATCGTAAAGGAAAAAATGATTCTTGCTGAAATTGCCAAAATCAGTATATTTAAGTCTCCCCGATGCAGATATATAAACTAATTTACCTTCTTCGTTTGTTGTTATAATAATACCCTTGCTGTTTGTATGGTTTAGATAATAATCAGAGTGTTTTGCCTTGTTTAACTTGCCCTTAAGCCTTATGCGTCTATTGCCTTTTCTGTCAACAATGCTAATTCCGTTTGCAATATCAGTAATAATAATATAATCTTTTCTGTTTGCAAGAAGCCTTGTAACAGGCTCCACTACAATATCTTGCATATGCGGAGGTTTCCATCCCCTGACTTCGTTGCCTTTAATAGTGTAATTATAAACCTGTTTGTCAGCCTCGGCAATAAGCATACGATAATTTTTATTATTTAAATAATCAAAAACAACAATTCCATTTGTGGCTTTCGAATGCAATTTTTTAGGAAATCCGGTTACATCCCTGCCTTTTTTATCAACTATATAAATATAACTCCCTGTGTTAAAAAGGTACTGAATTTTATTATTTTTATACACATCAACCTCAAAAACATTACTCACAGGCACAGCATCAAGTTTTTTCTTCCACTGCACTTTGCCATCAGGATCAATAAAATACATATTCGATAGTTTATCAAAAACTATTATGTCCTTTTTTTTTGTACTAAAATCTTTAACAAGATATGGACCGGCAGCCACTTCGGTATCGAGCTGCACTTTCCAAGTAGCTAAATTTTCTTCGTGATAAGCATTGCTGTATTTGAAATATAAATTGGTGTAATATAGTGGTTTGGCAGTACTTAACTGTAAGGCAACTCCCTGAAATGAATTAATAACATTACTATTTAGTATGACTTGTTTTACAACATCATCACTTAAATATTCACTAATTCGCCCTTTAAGCTGCCTTGGTTTAATATAAACTAAAAAATTTGACTGCGACGAAATATTGTTAGAAAAGGATTTAAAATTATCGTTAAGGTCTAAAGTCTTGCCGGTTTCAAAATAGTTAATTAGATTTATTATTGAGCTTTGCGAATTTGCAAAAACAATGTAATCGCCAACAAATGTATAGTAATTGTGTGTAATAACGGAAAATGCACTACCAAAAACATCACTAACAAAACTCTTGTCATTAATTTTCCTTATTACATAATCACCATGATTTACCATAGTTGTGCTGCCGGTATTTCTACTAATACGTTTAAGCATAGATGTTGCTGCCGTTTTGTTTTTCGTGCTAACAATTAGCCATGAATTATGACTAAATGCACTCTGAGTTTCGGCACTCGACACAAAAGCAACCTCGTTGCCAATAACATTAATAAGTTTTGTAATGTCAGCATTTAATTTTACAGAAAGCTTTTTTGCTGCCTTATCACTATTCCGCTTATAATAGTACTCTTTAAAATTGCTTAATCCCAACCATATAAAAATATTAGCATCAAAAGGTGCAACATTTATTGCATTTAGCTTAACTAACTGCTGTCCTGACAGTTCGCTAAGGGGTGAGTTATTAACATCTGCCTTTGAATATCCCGAAAAAATAAATTCCTTTTTCTTTATCATCAGGTCAACTCCTGTCCACATACTGTTGTTGGCTATCCAATTTAGTGCGTCAATATTTTTAAGGTTTACAATAGGTTTAATTAATTTTACTAATTGCCTGTATTGGATAAAAATACGCCCGGCTACTTTGGCTCCACTTGTTTTAGCCAATTCCATAAAAATATGGTTATCAGTTAACTTTGGTGATATTCCACTATATGTTTCATGAGTTTTTGCCAATAAGTTAAATGACGATGAATAAATAAAAACACCATCCAAATAAGTGAAGTAACTACTAACGCCGCTGTTTAGGTCAACAACCTTAAAGCTATTCGGCATACGCTCAATGTCGAGTAAAGCAAATTTTCTGCCCAACTTCCTTGATAACATTCGCTTAACTTCTTCGATGTTAAGTCTCTGTTCGATCTTTGATAAAATTAAAGTTTGACATCTCCCTGTAGTATCAGCAAAGAAGACGAAAGTAGCTGTACTGTTTTGTAGTAGCGATAGATAATCTGTATTATCAGCTAAAAGAGTATCTATCCATTGCACTCTTTTACTAAACATCTCAATATCATGTACTTTCAACAAACCTTTCCATACGTTGTTGTTGTTGCTTAATTCATCAAAAACATTATTAGGATTATCTATTTCAATTATTAATGCGGCGTCATTCGGAATCATGTTGTAGGGGTCGCCATCAGCCCTGCCGCTATTTTGATAAATATACCAAGCAGAAATTGCAATTAATATTGCAGCAACCCCGGAAATAGTGTATATATTATTTTTGAACATCAAAGCATTATTTATAACGCAAGCATATGCAAAGTTATAACAAAACAACTATCTATCATCGTGAGATAAAAATAAAGCTAACAAACAACTGTTAATTAATGAGGGGAGCTATTAATTAGTACCTCCAAGAAAACTCATCATTTACAAGTTTTTGATAAGAAAGCGTCAAAGTCAAGACTTTCGAAGTTTTTGGTGTTTTCTTGCAAAGACTAATTAATTTCTTTAATGAAATAAGGATAAGAAGGACTTATTCATATTACTTACTTTTTATCATTGTTAACACCATCTTAAATCTCTCAAGAGCAAATAATGCATGTGGAACATTTGCAGGCATTATTATATTATCACCTGTTTCAAGGATGTTTGAAACCCCATCTATTTTAACGTCAGCCTTACCTTCAACAATAAAAACTCCAGCATCAAAAGGTGCAGTATGTTCGCTTAATCCTTCGCCTTTATCAAAAGCAAATAAAGAAATATTTCCTGTCTCCTTTTTAAGTATGTGTTTGCTAACAACAGCTTCTTCTGCATAAGAAATACTGCTGTTATAGGAAAATATCTTCCCTTTTTCAAATTCATTTGACATAATTATATAATTTAAATGTTACTCTTATTTCAATAAATAAATGTACACAAAATGCACCTTCACTAAAAATTAACAAGCGAAGCATTAGCATTGAATTACCGACTACAAATATACTTTAAAACTTATACAAAATTCCACCCATTACCTGAATACCGTTTACCGGATAGTGGTAGTAACGCCGGTATTGATTGTTTAGCAGATTCGTTAATGATAAAAATGCTGTAAGTTGGTTTGTTAACTTGTAATCAACACCGGCATTTAGATCGATAAAACTATCTAAATCTATTTGTGTATTAGGTAATACACTATTATTTAGTGCTGTACGTTTACCATATAAATATACATCGGACCATATTTTTATTTTCTCGGTAACCATAAACGATATACCAAGCTTAATTTTACTTGTTGGTTTGTGATACGGCGCCTGTAACGAATCAAGTTTATATGAGTTGTAAACAACTCCGAAATTAATATTAACCTTTTTGCTTGCCAAATATGTAACTTCACCCGAAATAGCAAATAGGCTTCCATCATCATGTAAGGTAATGAACTTGTTAAAAGGTGTATTAACCAAATAGTTAATAACGGTGTCATCAGGAAAGTTCACAAAGAAATACATATTATAGAACTTTTGCCATGATATTTGTGTGCTGAAATTCACTTTATTTGCGACATTGCCTCTTATCCCGGCGTATGCTTTAAATGTGCGATCCCAATCGGTTGAAATAGTGGAACTTACCCATGGATTTAATTCAGACAGATCAAGGAATGATTGCTTTTGCACATTGCCGTCAAGTCCGCCAAATACTGTAAGCACATCAGGAATCAGGTTAATGTTTACGTCAAGGATAGGGTAAAAATAGAATTTAGTATTGTTTGTGTTTAACAGATTAAAATTAAGACCAATATAAAAGTTAAACATTCCGTAATTACCTTTAAAATATGGGGTTACTGATGCTAATATATCATTTGTAGATGACATACTATCAGTATTTTGGAAGTAAGAACCTGCTCCCGAGATCCCTAACTCCTGATAATCAAGTATATCGCTAACATCGAAGTTTTTATGAATATCAAAATTTAGATTTGCATTTGTTTCACTGGTGTTATACTTATCAAAATAGTAATATGCCTCTAAATTTATTTTGTGAGATAACTTTTTGTTATTCCGGTAATTACTTGATATTACAACGTTTAGCTTTGCCAGATTATACATTTGTTTTAGTCGTGATTCGTTTGGTGTAATTGTATAATCAGCAGGTTTAAACCCATAATAACGGTTAGTTTTTAGTGAGTAAATAATGTCTGCATCAAGAATATGGGAACCAATAAACTTACGATATGCCAGCTTTACATTTGTATTTGACTGTGGACTGGGTGAATAGTTAGCAATATTTTTAAACAAAGAAAGATGATATAAATGCGCATCAAAACGGTAGTCATTCTTCTGTCCGCTTGAGTGAAAGAAGTCGAGTAAAGGACTAAATAAACTACCAACTCCAATTTTAAGTGAATTTTTCACTAATCGCATACGTTTATCTGCATTTATTACCACCGGTTTTATCGGGCTTAGTGTAATTTGCGTAGGTTGGTTTATGTTTAACGATTGGAACTTGAACTCCGGTTTCTCAATGTTAAATTGTATCTTTCTGGGTGATAAGTTTATTTTATATGCCTGATTTATTGACGGGTCGAAAGAACTAATAATAGTAACTTGTTCGTCGTGTTTCTGTGTTGATGTTGTTTGGTTTTGAGCTGTGATGATTATTGACAAAAACAAAAAAACAACTGCAAGAGGAAATCTGAGATTGATATATAGACTTTTATTTACACCCATTGCAACAGTTTCTTGAGAGTTTTTAACAACAACGTATTCAGGATATTGTAAATATTTTAATCTGTATTTATTGCTTTTATTCATCTTAATTGTTTTTTTGTTTTTCATCGTTCGCTTCTGATTCAGCAGGTTTTGCCTGTGAAGCTTTAATCCTATCTAATTTCCCTTTAGCAACTTCTCGCAAGTCGTTACCTTTATAGTTTTCAATAACGCTGGTTAAGGTCTGTTTTGCCTGAAACAAATCCTTGCGACCTACGTATATATCTGCAACCAAAATAAATCCTTTGGCAATCCAATAATCGAATGTCGGATATTTTTCGGGTAACTCATAAATCAGATTTTCAGCTTCTTTAAGTTTATTTTGCCGATAATCGATAAGTGCTGTGTTATAAAGTGCTTCGGCACCTAATTCGCCCGACGATAGTTTGGATGTTATTGTTAATTCCTTTTTTGCCTCTGCATATCGCTTTTCGTTCATTGCCGTCATCCCCAACAAATAATGTGCATAAACTATCTGATCAGGAGATACTTTTTCTGTCATCAGTAGCTTTTTGGCAGATCCTTTAACCTTTGCGATATTTTTGGTTTTCCATGCACTCTTCATAACACCATCAACAGCTTCCAGTATCATCAATTTATTTTCTGCAAGTTGCTCAAGTTGCTCATAATATAATAAAGATTGATCATAGTTTTTATCGCTATACATTGCTCTTGCAACTTTCAAAAGTGCCTTTATAGTATATTGATTCTCAGGAAACTCAATTATTTTTTTGTAATAGGTTATGGCATTTGTAGTATCACCAAGTTTCTCTGCACATAACGATAGATAGTGGTAAGCAGTAATAACAAACCCACCGGCAGGAAATTGATTTACATAGTTTTGTAATGCCGTGGCTGCGTTCTCACAATCGTTATTCATATAGTAATTTTCTCCGGTAGTAAACTTTAATGAATCTTCTTCGCTTGTAGAAACTTGTATAAAGTCGAGGGTGTTGGTATATTTAATATAATCATCAACTTTACCGAGATCCATATATACATTTTGTAAAGTTACTAATGCTTCTTTTGCTTCAAGCGATGCAGGATAATTATCAATAACTTTTTTTAAAGACGATATTGCCTGCTTATATTGGTTATTACTGTAATAAACAAATCCCATTTTAACAAGAGCTTTTTTCGCAAAACTACTCTTTGGCTTTTCTTTTACCAGCCTATTAAAATAAATTATTGCATGCCTTTGATCGTTTAAAATCAGATTAGTAGATGCAATGTCGTACAAAGCATCAGCATAATATTGCGAATGTTTGTAGTTGGATGTAAGAGTACCAAGTGTACTGAGTTTTTTATTAAAATCGCCTTGCGAACCATAGCAGGTAGCTTTTTGGTATAGTGCATAATCCGCATCTTTTGAGTTACCTCCCAGCACCTTGTTGTACCAAACAATAGCGTTGTTATAGTCTTTCTTAATCAGATAGCTGTCAGCCAACCGTAAATATGAATCGCTTATTAAACGACTGTTGTTACTGTTTTGTTTTAAAAATTGTTGAAATAAATTAACAGCCTTACCATATTGCTTTGTATTGAAATAGCAATATGCCGAATTGTATAATGATTTTGAATAAAGGTTTGTTTGCTTAGCTGCTTTTGAGATACGGTATTTGTAGTAGAGGGCTGCTGCATCATTATAATTTTTCTGTTGATAGCGTGAGTCTGCCTCCCAGTATATTGCCTCAGACTGTAATACTCTGTCGATGGGGTACGTGAGCGATTTTTGGAAGAAAGCAATTGCATCAGTATAAGCACGTTGACTAAAATATGTAATTCCTTGTGCATATGCAAGTTGCTGATACACTGCCTGTAAGCGTTTATTCGGTTTTTTAGATTTCTCAATTGAACTTAACGCTCCACTATAATTTTTTGATGTTAGATAAATCTGCGAAAGCAAATCATAAGCAGTTGTTATGTACTTTGAATTAGGGTTATCTATTATAAATTTTTCGATTATACTAACCGGATCATTGAAGCTGTTTGTGCCAACTTCTATGGTTGTTTTAACGTAACTAAAAAGTGCATCGGCAGCAATATCTTTGTTTGTATTTTGTTCGTAAGCTTTTAAAAATGCATTTTGTGCAAACTTTGGCTGATTAGAGTACAAGTAACAATATCCAAGATAGTACCATGAGTTTTGCTCAATAAGTCCGCCTGCTTTTGTAGCTTCCTGAAAATTATGAATGGCGGGATCGTATTTCTTTACAACAAATTTTGAGTAACCTATACGATATTGTTCTTGCGGATCGTAATTACGCTTACTTCTTGTTTCATATATTGTGTAATAATCATAAGCCTTTTCAAAGTCGTTTAAGTTGTAATACGCATTAGCTATAAGTCGGGAAATATTATTTTTTTCACTTTTTGCCGCTTTAGGTAAGTATCGAATTCCTTCGTTAATAACCGTCTTATAATCACCTTGTTGATAATATATTTTAAGTAAATACAGGGGCACATATTTTTTAAATCTACTGTTATTTTCAATTGCCTTAAAAGCTTTTAAGGCTTCGTTAATGTTTCCCTTTTGGTATTGTATGTGTGCGTAATAATAGTTTGCGGGCTTGGCATAGCTGCTTTTTGTAGCCATAACTTTTTTATATGATGATAGTGCTTCATCAAATTGACTCTCTTTCATCTCGCAATAGCCTTTTTTGTATAGGTATTCCGACCGTTGTGATTCATCAATTTTTGAAGCATCTATTGAGTTATAACTAACTAAAGCTTGTGAGTATTTTTTGTTTTTGTAATAGATGTTTCCCAATTCAAAGTTTATTGTGGGTAACCAACTGCTCGCCGGATATTCAACAGCAAATCTTTTAACACTGTTAATGGCATTCTTATTTCCAAGTTTTACAGTACAAACTACGCTATAATATGATGCATCTTCATATAAAGTGCTTTTGGTATTTTTCTCTTCGGACATAAATTTTGTAAATTCCGAAAGTGCCGACCCAAAGTTATGTTCGTCAAATAAACGCTTAGCCTCGCGATAGGTTACATTTAAAGGGGAGTTGTAAACTGTTTCTTGTGCGATAATGTTTGCAGAAAGAAATAAAAAAATAAAACTGATACTTATAATTATTACAGGTTTTCTCATTTCAATAGTCATGTTTTGATCGGTAAATTTATTCAATCAATTATACATGTAAGTAATATTAATTGAAAATTATTAACAATTTAATATTGATTAAACGAGAAAAAAACGGTTTTAATATGTAAAATTGTATTACAACAAGTTTTATATATCAATAGTTCGTTAAGGTTTTATAACACATACTAAATCAAGTACTTACAAGACAAG
>CAZGWS010000030.1:0-11692 GCA_964528805.1 uncultured Lentimicrobiaceae bacterium
TTCTCTTTTAATGCCAAATATGTTCCAACTGCAATTGCTTCAAAACGAACTCTTGGAGTACTTTTTGAATTAGCTTCTTTTCTAAATCCGATAGGGAAATATTTTTTAACAAATTCGACCATGGAATAAAAGGCGTTCTGATATTTATCTTTATCAAAATCGTTATCATTCATTTCTTCAAGATAGTCATTTAAGAAAATTGCTACATCGTGCTTAAATTCCAAATATTTATCAATATAAGCAAAGAATCTTAGTAATAATTCTTCCCTTTCTCCTCTATCACTTTTCCCAGATGGAATAGGACAAACTTCTATGAAATCTATCTCATTTATTAATTCTAAAATTAAATCATAAAAACTACCTGAAAAGGAACCTTTTCTAATTTCCGAATCTGTCAAATCCTCACTTGTAGTGTTAATCCTTTCAAAAAGGTCTTGTCTAATATTTTCATTTGCATTGTCAACAACAATTATCCTAAAATCTCTATTCCATAAATAACTTTGCAGCTTCTTAGGTAAATCTCTATATTTTGCACCATTAATATTTGTTAGCTTTTTTAAATTTCTTAATTTTAGTTTATTATCATAAAAAGCAATAAGTGTCCTTATTCTTTGAGAACCATCTATTATTTCAAGTCTTCTATTCTCTTCATCTTCTTCTGAAACTAAAAATGGCGTTAAAGGAACTCCAAGTAATACAGATTCTATAAATTTGGATTGTTTTTCTGGTTTCCAAATGAATTTTCTTTGATATGAAGGGACAAAAAGGGTTGCACTTTCATTATTCTCATCACCATATTTGCTATAAATAACCTCAAAAGCATAATCTTTTGTCCTATACTCATAAGATTTTGACTCTTTTTGAAATTGCTTTAGTATTGCTTCAAGTTCTTCTTCTGTATATCTACTTTTTGCCATAGTTATATTCCTTTAAATGGTTAATTATGCTTTTTCCTATAATTTCTCCAAGCTTTGGAGGAACAGCATTACCAATATGTTTTGATGCTTTACCAAATTTAAGCTCATCAATATTTTCGGCAAACTTATAATCTTCAGGAAAGCTTTGTAGAATTGCAGCTTCTCGTAAAGAAATAGCTCTGTCTTGTTCTGGATGACCAAAACGCCCATTACCAATTCCCGTACAAAAAGTTGTCATAGTTGGTGAAGGTTCATCCCACTTCATTCGTCCATATACACTAACATATGTTTTCCCTTTTTCAGAAGTATGACAAGCTAATTTTAATTTATTATCCCAATCTTTTTTCCAACTACCACCAGGTATTGATTGCTTTATTCGTTTAAGATTTTTATCAGATAACTTTGATGCTTTATGTATAAAATCATTTCGTGAGTTTTCTCCTGAATTAATCTTTTCTAAATGACCAATAGCATCTTTAACCGTCACATACTCGTCAGGCATATGGGTTGGTGGTAATATTTCGATTTTACCTAATTTTGATGCTAATAATACTAATCTTTTTCTTTTTTGTGGTATTCCATAGTCAGGTGAGTAAATAACCTTATACCAAACAGAATAACCTGAGTCTTTTAAATTATCAACAAAATCATAAAATACAGGAGCCTCTTTAAAATTCAATAAAGTTGGCACATTCTCCATTGAAACAACAACAGGATTAGATTCTTTTACTAATCTGGCAAATTCGTATAATAGCTGCCACCTTTCATCTTTACTCTTATCTTTCTTATACGTATATGATGAAAAAGGTTGGCAAGGAGCACAACCAACTAATATTCTTGTATCTTCTTTTCCATAAAGAGAATTTAATTCATCGCCACTTATTTTTTGAATATCTTTATTTATGAATTTAGTATTACAATTTGTTTCAAAAGTGTATCGACAAGATTCATCAATGTCAATACCTGCATTCACAGAAATACCAACTTTCTCTAATCCATAAGAAAGTCCACCAATTCCACAGAATAGGTCAATTGCTGATATCTTTTCTTTTGTTATCATAACTATACAAAGATACCTTATTTTTTCTTAAATCATTGTACTTTTTTTGTGTTTTTTGATTTGTGGGCAACTATCTATATATTGTACTATTTGGGCACTTGAAAATATATCAATTATTTTACAGTTAACACGACTAAGGTATTATTGTGTCGTTACAAACGGCTGTAAACATGTATATTACATAAATTGGAGTGTAATTTAGTAGCCCCATCAGGACTCGAACCTGAATCTAAAGTTTAGGAAACTTTTATTCTATCCCTTGAACTATGGGGCCGCAAAAAAATGAAGTGCAAAAGTAATATTTTTTGTGCTATTACTATGTGTTATATAAAAGTTTGTTTAACAATTGATTGATAAATTATATGCATAAACGAATCAAATTTCTTAATAATCTCGAAAATCCTTCTTTTTGTTAAGTTTTAAATCTTGTAGTATTGATGCTTTCACATTAATTGAAAAGTTCCAGCTTTTACGGTCGCCAAGAGGAATCCAGCTAAATCGCATTTCCCAGCAATGCAAATCGCGATATATATTTACAGATGTGTATGATAATTTGCTCTGAGTAAAATCCCAACCCGAGTTAAAGGTAAACTTCCACTTTGGGGTAATATTTATTTGTCCTGAAAACGATAGCGTTTGGACAATTGTTTCCTTTGGGACTTTTTCGAAATTAATGTAGTTTAGTCTGCTGGTGTAGGTAAAATTGTAATTCAGGCTTAACGACCATGGAATATTCCAATTAATATAATCATCAGGGTTACTGTCAATTGCACTTAGTGCATCATCAGGTATATCATTAGCAACTTTTTCTTTTTTAAAGGTCTTGTCACCGAGCTTATAACCAAAACTTAATCGCCATGAAGTATTATCTCGCCTAAGCAGCCGGCGATTCACATTCCACTCATATTTATTAATAGAATTACCGGCAGAATCGGCAGCATAAGGATTCCAAACCGATCCATATTGTATGCTAAAGTTCTTCCATAGAGTAGTCCTTCCCTTCATGGTTATCATCGACATATTTAACGAATCTTTTGACAAATCGTAATTACCCGAGATTGTGAAATTTTCAATAAGCTTTACTTTTCTTAATCCTGTAATTGTATCTTTTTTGGAAGGTATTTTTATTTCTAAATTATTAGCCAATGAGACACCAACACTTCCGGACTTTTGCGAAGGTGGTGAACCATAGATACTTCCTTCAAATTTGGAATAAGTTATCTCTTTTCCGTTACCATCAGTATAATTACCATAATAACCATATTTTTCGTCACCAAAATTAGGTGTATATGTGTAGCTTACTCTTGGTGTCAGCACATGACGTATTGCCCTAAGAGGACCTTTTTTAAAGGCAATCATGCCAAATATTTTTGTTGACAGAGAGGTGCTTAAATTATAATTAAATGAGTTTCTGAAACCCGCTACTGTATCAATTCTAACGCCGGGCACTAATGTATCTTCTCCCACAACAGTTGTGTCGCTATCCCAATGTTTCCTAATACTTCTGCTGTACATCCTGTCGGTAAAATTTATGCTGTTGCTCAATGTAAAATACTTTAACACTTTTAATGGCAGGATAATTGGCACTTTATGAGTTGCTCCGGCTTGCATATTATGTTCTAAAGTAAACTTGTCAAAAAGTACGGAGTCGCTTGTAATTATTGTATTTTGCGAGTTCATTGAATACGAAACGCTTAGGTCTTCATAAAATTGTTTCTTTCCGCTTTTCCTTCGTAGTGGATAAAATCTGTTAACCGTAAATGTCATTACTGGAAGGTTAATATTTACCTGATGTGTTTTTGTATTTTGGCTATGACTTCCGTTAAGAGTAAAGAAATATTTACCTTTAAATACGGTTTGATATGCAATACTCGATTGGAATTCGTTTGATAAGAAATCCTGGGCTGAAACCACATTATATTTTACGTAGTTTGCACTTACAATATTTACATTTGCAGAGAAATTACTGTTTGGGCGTGCTTTTGGGTCTTGCCTATGTGTCCATTTTATTCTAAAGTCTGTAGTTTTTGAAAAATCGGGAGCACCTTTTGTTCCAACAACGTTTACAGCATAACCCAAGTTAATGTCTCCACTATACCTATAACGTTTTTTATATCTAAAATGGGGATTAATACTCCAGCCGCCATGTGAATATATGCTGCCCAAAAACTCAAAGTCCATATACTCATTTATAGCCCAATAGTAGCCGCCATCTTCGAGGTAGAAACCACGATTATTATATTCGCCATATGATGGTATTATTATACCCGATGTTTGTCCTGTTTTATTAGGGAAGTAACCAAAAGGAAGTGCCAATGGTGTTGGCATTCCTTCAATTTCCATATATGCTGGACCTGTTACAATTTTTGAATCGGGGATTACACGTGCTTTTTTGAACTTAAAACCAAAATGTGGGTTTTCTTTTAGGTTACAGGTGGTGTATGTACCTCTGTACAAATTTATTGTGTTATCAGGCAGCTTTTTTACTTTAATACCATGTAAAAATCCGTTACCATCTTCGGTTACTACATTAGTTATTATACCTTTTTTTGAGCTAAAGTTATAGGTCATGGTTTCCGACTTAAAAACCTCATCGCCCTGAGTAAACTCCGGCATTCCAATTAGTTTACCGGTAGAATCTTTTGTACCGGAAGCAAATACTGTGTTGGTAAGCAAATTAATTTCTATATAATTGGCTTTTAATGTAATGTCCTCGTAATTGATAACAGCTTCCCCAAATAAGAAAATCTTTCGGTTTGCGATATCTTGCACAATCGAGTCCTGAGCGAATCTCTCAACTTTGGCATCAATATGGTCGCGGCTTTTGGTTTGGTCAACAACAGTATCACCAGATACACTTGTTATAATATCTGTATCACCCACAATTGTATCGTGATATAACAAGGTGTCTGTTACAGGCATTAGAATTGAATCCTGATTATTTTGCCTTACAGTATCAGCAACATTATATAAAACAGGATAGGCTAAACCATCTGCAATTGCGAAAGGAACACAGCAAAAAACAAGCAACCATTTTCTTAAAAAGAATTTTGATAACCAACTATATATGATGCGTACTATTTTATTTTTTATCAATTTATACAAAAACGACAAGTGTTTCAGAATTTCATGCAAATATAATTCCAAAATTAGCAATGATAGCTACATGAATTAAATTAGATAGCTTTTATTTCTAATTTAACCTCATCAAGTCGGTTACCACTTGATTTTAGTATAGTAAATAAATATTGATTAATTATTATTTTTTGATTAACAAAGGGAATACTTTCGTGATTATAGATAATAAATCCAGCTAAAGTTTCATAGTCATCAAGTACTGGAATATTAAATTTGTATTTTTCATTCAAGTAATCGATTTCGAGACCTGCCGAAAATATATATGTATTTTTGGAAATTTGTTTTTCCATATCTTCATCCTTATCATGCTCATCTTCAATCTCTCCAAATATCTCTTCAATAAGATCTTCCATTGTTACTATACCGGCAGTACCACCAAATTCATCGAGTACAACAGCAAGGCTTTTATGGTTATTAATAAAATTCCTCAATAGTTCTTTAGCTGTAGTTGTTTCAGGATACGGATCAATTTTTCTGATAATATCTTTAATTGATTTAGGATTGCTAAGCAAGTCAGATACATGTACATAACCTATAATTTGGTCGATACTATCTTGATAAATAAAAATTTTTGAGTGCCCTGTTTCAATTAACAAGTTACGAAATTCATTAATATCCTTATTTATTTCGAGTGCTTTTATGTTAGTACGAGGAACCATGCATTCGCGCAATTTAACATGTTTAAAGTCAATTGCGTTTTGAATCATTTGAATTTCCTGATGTACATCGTCGTTTTTAATATTGTTCACGAGAGAACCTTTTACATACTCTTCCAAATCGATAGCGCTAAAAGAATAAGAGTTGACGTTAAGCTTAACTCTAAAAATATATTTGATAATAATTTCTGAAATGCTCAGGTAGATAAAAATTATTGGATAAAATGCATAGTAAAATATCCAAACCGGTAGTGCCAGAACTTTCAATATTGCATTTGGGCTTATTCTAAAAAGTACTTTTGGGATAAACTCAGCTACTATGAGTATGAGTATAGTTGACACAACCGTTTGTATAAATAATATTAAATATTGCGATGACAAAGAGATGGGTAACAAGCCAATGATAATGGGCTCGAGTAATTTTGCAGTAGCTATTCCGTAAATTACCAAGGCAATATTATTACCAAGAAGCAGAGCACCAATAAACCGTGATGGATTGTTATAGAAAGCTGAAAGAATACGTGCAGGGATTATCCTACGCTTTATATCGAGTTCCTGCATAAGCCTGTTCGAGCTCACAAAGGCAATTTCCATTCCTGAAAAAAACCCAGAAAGAAATAATGAAATTAGTATTATTAAGCTGAAAGCACTCATGTATTTAATAAAAATATTTGCTAAATTTTACTATTGTTGTTCAGATGAAATAAGGTTAAGCAAACAATATTTCATAGAATTTCACAAATAATCACAAATGCAAAAATAGTAATAATATTGTTGATTCCATATTATTCATCTACATCGTCATTAACCTCAAACTCACCTTTAACATTATAAATTTCATGTTTACTAAAAGCTTCATCAGCCCACATACTATCTCCATAAATAATTTTATTAGGCATCACTAATTTAACAAAGGTATTTGATTTTATTAATCTCTTTTTTTGATCCCATTCCAGATTCTCAGTATAAAGTTCCTCTGAGGTCTCATAATTTTTTACAATAACGTTATGACGGGCATTCATATATTTTCGGTTATCGTACGATATACCATAGTTTGCAGTTATTGAGGAAGTTCTATCTCCTTTTTTATTATAAAAAGTAATTTCAAACCCATCAGGAAATTCGGAATATGCATCATTTCCTCCATATCGTTTCATGAGTTTACTTGTAAGTTTTACTTGAACACGCCCCGAATCGGATCTTTCGTAAATCATATTATAAGTAGATATTGTGGCAAGTGTATCTTCCTCAATAGTTATTTTGTTTACTGTTGTCATTGAGTTTTCGCAAGAAAAAAGCATCATTACAAATGTAGATGCAATGATGCTTTTTAATAATAACGTAACTATGTATGAAGTAAACTGTTTCATGGTTACCTTTGTTACTTTTGCTGCAATGTCTATTCTGTTTTTGTCTATAACCTTAAATAGTCTTTGCAAGAAAACGCCAAATACTGCGTTATTCTCGTTTTTAAATCAGTCAACTACAATTCGTAAACTCCTCGAATTCAAAAACTTCGAAAGCCTTGTCTTTGACGCTTTTTTATCAAAGCCTTGAAAATGATAAGTTTTCTTGTGGGCACTAAATAAAACAAAACATTCAGAACAATTTCAATTCAGATTACTACTTGGCAGCTCTAACTTTTGTATTTTCGTTAATCCAACACCCAACTTTATAGTCATCGCCTTCATTTAAATTATGAAAAAACAGCAGCTCGGTAGCAGGAAAATGTTGACGATAAATATTGATTTTTTTATCCACGGCTTCCTTAAGATCCGGTTCAACGGCTTTTGCTTTTTTATACTTATCAACAGCAGCCCAAAAAGCTACTTTTTTTGTAAGATCGTCGTTACCACAATCCTTGGCACTAGCTGCATATAAATCACCAATTATAACATACGGTTTACCGGCGGTTGGGTCTAATTTAGCTGCTCTAAGGGCAATAGCTCTGGCTTCTTTAAATTTATTAAGTGATTGGTAATCAACAGCAAGGTATATTAATGCTTTATAGGCTCTTAATTCGTTATCCATTTTAATTGCTTCCTGAAGGTAGGAAACTGCATCGTTATATTTACCTTCTTTAAGCATTATTTTACCAATCAGGTATGCTGAAGACGGAGTAGGTTCCAACTTATAAAGAGCTACAGTTGCTTCAAAATACAATTGCGATTCCTGGCATTCTTTTTTATCAAGTAATTTAGTTACTTTTTTAAGTAAGTCGATATCTTCCGGATCGGCATTATACTTTTTCTGATATATCCTGACTAGATCTTTACAATTAGCAAATGGCTCAAAAGTATTTTCAATATTTCCTTTGATATTATTGTATTCTTCAACTTTTTTGGAGTTATCAACTCTCTGATATTTTAAAATATTATCATCAATGTAATCACTAATCATATCATATGCATCAACCACGGCAGCTGTATCAATATCGCCCTTTTTAGCCATTTTTGTTATTGACCTAAAGTAGTAAACATACACAGGTCCTTTGGCGTTTCCTTTATCAAGTTCTATTGCACGACCAAGTATTTTATATGTCTCGAGATAGTTTTTAGCAGGATTGAGTTTGTAGAGGGCAACCCCTTTTCTTCCCAATATCATTCCTTCTTGCGGCTTTTTGCTACGATAATTCATAGGGAAATATTTTATCCTCTGGTCGTAAATAGCCATTAAAGTATCAATAAGTTTATTTTTAATTTTAGTGTCTTTTTCCTTTTTTACCCTGAACTTTATCATCTTAACGCCATCAACATAAATATTCTCAGTTGCTTTTGGGCAATTGGTATAAACCCAACGCCATGATTTAAGCGCATCATCAAGTGAGCTATTTTTATATTTACTTGCTTTCCATTGCTTATAAAATTCTCTGTATAAAGAAAGGTTCATCACACATGTTACACTGTCTTCTCCATATTTTGAACCATCATTTTGAGGAATAGTAATGCTGTTAGGTGTGGATGCCAGCAACATTATCCCCGAAAGAATACTTAGTGCTAATGTTAGAGCTTTTAACTTCATTGTATAATGTATTAATTAATAATTATTGATATTTTGGCTTTTGAAACCAGTGTTGTTGTATTGAGATGCCTAATGATAAATTTACAAAATTTTCTTGTATTAGGTTGTTTTTTGTTGTACCGCGGCGTCCTATTTCAATTCCTAAGTCGATTCCTGTTTTTGAACCTTTCATAGGGAATCCAAGTCCAAAACTCACTCCAAATTCGTTAATTCGTGTGCTTCCAAAGCTTAAATATGATTGGTGATAATTTATACCACCCCTGTATGTCATACGTTTTAATAAACTAGATATACTCGAGTGTTTAGGTGTAATCTCTCCGCCAACTGTTAGATGAAAAGAATTGATAAGTGTATCAGCAACATCGTAAACTGCAAAATCTTTCCATTGTTGCCATTCAAAGTCTGCTCCTATTAGCCAATTATTCTGTTTTTGGAGTATAATGCCTAATCCAAAACGTTGAGGAATAACAATTGTACCTTTTTCATCTGATACATATTTTATCGTATCCTTAACTTGTTCAACTTCACCATTATAGCCACCTGTTAGTGTTTTTGAGAGATAACTGCGGGTAGCATTTAAGTTAAATTTATTGGCATAAGTTACTCCAATTGTAGCTTGCATTTTACTATTTAAAGCAATATCATATTGAACTCCATAATCAAAAACAAAACCTCCTCCTCTAATTGTATTTTCCACTTTAGTTCCAAAAATAAAAATAGAATCAGGATAATACACCATACTTGAGCGAGTAGATTGTCCAAATAAGTATGTTATGTTAACTCCTGCTCTTAAATTTTTAGTAATATTAAAGCCATTACCAAAAAACACCTGATTTAGCCCACCATCACCGCTAAAGTTATTTACTACATCGCTAAAATCAGGTACTTTAACAAGCACTTCAACATTGTATCCTATTTTACTGTAAGGCAACAATCCTATGCCTGCTTTCCACCATCGTGTAATAGGAAATCCGGCAAAAATATAACTTAGAGTTGCATCGTAGTTATGTTCGGTTAATGCTGATGTTTTTAAGCTTGTTATATTTCCTTCAACGCCAAATTCAAATAAAAAAGCTAAGGAGTCCATCGAACCATATGATGCAGGATTATCCGGATTTAATGCTGTGGGATCGTGTAGGGCTATTGAAAGCCCTCCCATGCCCATGGAAAAAGTGTTGACAGTATTGCCGTTAAGCTGTCCAAGTCCATATCTTGAATATGGTGAATTTATTCCCGTTTGAGCATTTACCGTAATGCTCAGAACAAAAATAAACAGTAATAAATATAAGTTAATTCTTTTCATTAAAATTAAGGATATACATTAATCCGGTAACTACAATATTAGAAGTTGCAAAGATGTTACTTTTTAATAGTCTTTCAAAATATTTATGGTCGCCTCCGCTAATTATTATCTTTAAAGGTGAATACATGCTACTATATTGATTTACAATACTTTCAATTTCTGCCGCAAGCCCATTAATTACTCCACTTAAAATTGAAGCTTCGGTTGAATTACCAACAAGGCCAATTTTTAAGTCGTGATTTGGTAAATTTATTAACGGTAATTTATGAGTAAAATTATGCAATGCTGTAAATCTCATTTTTAATCCCGGGCTGATACTACCTCCAATATATTCATTTTTATTTGTTAACATGTCATAAGTTACACAGGTACCCACATCAATAATTAGGGTGTTATTATTTGGATACATTTGTGCTGCCGCCGATGCAATGGCAATTCTGTCTTTCCCCAACGTAGCAGGTGTACTGTATTTATTTATAAAAGGTACTGAAGTGTTGTAATCTAACTCAACAAAAAAACCTTTTCGTTTAAGTAATTCATTTATTTTAGTATCATGAAGAGCCACGCTAGACAAGATTGACGAACTTATTTGAGGAAATTTTTCATATAATAATTCGATATAGTTTATATTAATGCTTGGTAAAGTCTCAAAATTAACGATTGTATTTTCGTTAAATATTGCTATTTTTGAATATGAGTTACCAATATCAATAATGAGTTTCATAATTACATATATACTTTCATTGGCAAAAATATAACTATACTACAAAATTTAAGAAAAATTTAAGTTATTTTTTGATAAATAAAAATAAAGTGTACTTTTGCACCTTCAAAATTTGTTGGTACCATAGCTCAGTAGGTAGAGCATTGGACTGAAAATCCATGTGTCCCTGGTTCGATCCCGGGTGGTACCACTTATTTAAGATTATAAACCCTGATGGTAAACATATCATCAGGGTTTATTTTTGTCATTGACCTGCTTTTATTATTCTTTATAACATTCTACAAAATTTGAATATCTTCAGTATCACATATTTGCTTACCACCCCCAATACCTAACTTGTATATCCACTTTGAAAACCTACAAATAATATTTTGTGGTCAAACTATATACGATTAAAACAGATACTGTATAACACGGTTATTTTTGTCTCTTCGTCAGAATCACAAAACGTTAGCAAAATGTATAGCAACTGCTGTAAGTATTGTGTTGAAAATAAATAGTTTCAACTAACGAATGCGTCTAATAAAATTGGTCAATACTTTGGATAGCAGTTACCAAATTGATAGGTGTAAGTCGCCAAAGAAAAAATTTAATACGAAAAAAATCTCGTTATTTGATTTGTTTCTTAACCTTTTCCCAATCTTCATCTGATATTTTAGCACCTATATTTTTAATTACTGTTGAAGCAAGAAGCGAACCTATTTCACCGGCTTTTTGAAAGCCTAAATTACTGATGAGCCCGTATAGAAAACCTGCTGCATAAATATCGCCAGCACCTGTGGTGTCAGTAGGCTCAATTTCATCAACATTTACAGTTACAATTGTATCGCCTTGCTTAATTAGCGAGCCATTTTTACCTGTCTTTACAATTGC
>CAZGWS010000030.1:11792-19856 GCA_964528805.1 uncultured Lentimicrobiaceae bacterium
CTTCCTTTTGGTAATTCAAGAGTAGCGAGCAAATCATCATTTTCGAGTTGGGTTAACACATCAACTAATGCGTTACCGATTCCTATTATTTTTGTCATATTAATTTTTTTTGGGCAAAAGTAAAAAATATTGATAAGTAGGTTTTTATTTCATAATAATTTTAGCTGTCCTCACACTTTTAGGTGTTGTTAAACTAAGGAAATAAATACCGGGATTAACATTATTAAGCTTAATTTCAGCACTATACACCCCTGCTTTCGATTCGATATCTTTTTTTAATAATAACTGCCCTTGCAAATTATAGATACTAAGTTGTACAGTCTTTTCAACGGTATTAAATATTATTGAAAAACTTCCATTATTAGGGTTGGGTGAAATAATCAAATTATTGATATGTTTCTCAAAATAGCCACTTGGATTTTCAAATGTAATATTTACACTCCCTCTGTTTGAGCAACCATTAATAATCCCCATTACAGCATATTCATACGTCCCGGGTGGATTTTCATTACCGACTACAACGATACTTTGAGATATAGCTCCCGTTGTCCAGAAGTAGTTATCAAAGCCTGAACCTGCATTGAGAATTTTACTACTATCAGGCTGAAGAATAAAATCGGCTCCCAGATCAATTGAATCCCCATTTCCGTAAATAGTAGTGATTATGGTATCATATCCAGTACAGCCTTCTGAATTAGTGTAAGAATAAACAACTGCATGCTCCCCTGAGCCAGCACTCACAGGATAAAATTTATCACCAACGACTCCTGATCCTGTAAATATTCCATCAGATGGAGTGCCTGTTAGTATTGTAAAAGGATCATTTGCACAGTATGTTGATAACAAACCTGTAAAGCTAACAACAGGGGCCAGTTTATTATAAAATACTACACTATCAATTGACCAGCACCCATTATTATTTGTACCTGTTAGCCAAATAGTTGTAGTATCAAAAATTGTAAAATTATATACTGCATTAGTATCATCGCCGGGCGTCCACAGGTAATGATCAGCACCTGAGGCTGTTAGCAAAACATCAGCATATTTACAAACAGTATTTGTGTCGTAAAGTATTTTAGTATCTGTAGAATTATATACGGTTACCTTGACGGTGTCAACGCTATAATTAACCGATCCGGCAAAAGCAGTTTGTGCAATATAATCTGTTGATACCACTGGAAATACAAATATTGTTGAATCGGTGGAGATAGTATCACCTGCTACAATCCATAAAAATATATCCCCACCCGAAACGCTAAGTGTTAGAGGTTGCCCACTACAAACAGTAGTATCGTTACTTACAATTATTTGTGGATACTCTAAAACTTTAAGGTAGGCACTATCGGTAGCCGTACATTCATTTTCAGCTTGAACTTTTACAAATACGTAATCCGATACATCCGGTTTAATTAGATTATAGTAATTATTTGACAAAGTATATGTTGTATCACTGTTGTACATCCACGAAAATGTGTTTCCACTACCGCCACTAGCTGTAACAGTAAGCAGTATGTCATTACCAATATTTACAGATAGTGAATCACTTTCAAAGCTTACCGTAGGAATAGGCTTAAGTTTAATAATTATACTGTCGGATGCTGTTATACCGTATTCATTTACTACAGTAAGTTTGTATTGTGTAGTATCTAAAGGGCATGGATAGATTGTCTGAACAGTATCATAAATAGTATCGGCAACAAACCAATGGTACTGTACCATACCAGATGGACCTGTAATGGTAACGCAATTACCATCGCATATTGTGGTATCCGAGCCCAGACTAAAACTTAAAAAGTTAATATTTACCTTTATACTATCCTCGGCAGGGCAGCCATACGTATTTGTAGCAATATGGTTGTACTGAGTGGTATCTGTAGGACATTTATAAATATTTTGAGTTGTATCTATGAGTGAATCAGCTATGTACCACTGGTAAGTGTAATTACCCACAGCACCATATAATTCAATACATGCCCCTTGATCGATAGTCGTATCCGATGGTTGCAGATTAACAATTGGTGTTGGGTTAACGTTAACAATTATACTATCAGAAGCTGTAGCCCCTAAGGTATCTTCCACCCATAAAATATATTGTGTAGTATCTAAAGGGCATGGATAGATTGTCTGAACAGTATCATAAATAGTATCGGCAACAAACCAATGGTACTGTACCATACCAGATGGACCTGTAATGGTAACGCAATTACCATCGCATATTGTGGTATCCGAGCCCAGACTAAAACTTAAAAAGTTAATATTTACCTTTATACTATCCTCGGCAGGGCAGCCATACGTATTTGTAGCAATATGGTTGTACTGAGTGGTATCTGTAGGACATTTATAAATATTTTGAGTTGTATCTATGAGTGAATCAGCTATATACCACTGGTAAGTGTAATTACCCACAGCACCAAATAGATCGATACAATCGCCTGAATTTATTGTTGTGTCAGCCGGAGATAAATTAATTTGGCAATCACAGAAACCATCATCATAGGTTGTATTTGGTATATTACACAGCACCAACCTTAGCGAATCTTTATGTGATCCATTTGTCAACGGTATAACATAGTCCATTGCAACCCAGCAATCGTATTGAGCTTGTGTGTTTGTAGCAATTATAACCATAGAATCAGCAAGATGCTCCGCTGGAATTACGTATGAGCCATCCCAGTTAAGATTAATTAATGCACTTGTTTCGCCAATACCTGTACTGGTATAACTACTAGCACCGTCAACAACAATGTTATTTATTGTTGCATCGCTGTTAATTACAATTGATGATGAGTAGAATCTGAGGTTATCAGCAACTTCTCCACTATAAGTAATGAACAATGATGTTCCATTTAACACATAATTAATTGATGTTGCATCCCTTACTATTAAATAATCTTGAATTTCTTCGTCGGTAGTCATAAGTATATTATCCAAACCATTGCTACCATATGTATTAGCTATATAATTAAAATCAGATGTAAAATTTGCAAATACATATTGAAGAGTAAGAGAGTGAGTAAAAATTGGCAACCAATAATTTGCCCCACCAACGCTTGAACTTGCCAAACCATCAACAACACTCTTAACGTTAATATCTTCAGCAATTTGACGATATAAATTTTGAGGTTGAGTCCAATCAATATCCGGGGCATTAACATCACCACCATTTTCGCCTATTGGTGATGGTAAATTTTGATTTAAAGCACAAATGTTACCAAGGTTAAATGAAGGAATAGTCCAATTAGAGTTGCCATTTGGATTTACAAAAACATTAGTAATTACACCCCCTTGAGTTACATTATATAAATGGCGGCGTATAAAGCTCCTATTTCGCCGTAATGAGTAATTTATAAATAAAGGTGCTGTATTTGCGTTACCATTAACACCATGATTTAGTATGCCCCAATTATGGGTATAAATTGTATCCATTTGGGTCCACGACAATTGCCCGGAGGAGTTATCAACATGTATATCGGGTCCATTTTCGTTATTACCGGCAAAAACAAATACTGACGAACTCATTTTAAAATGATGCTGATTGCCACAGCCATCGGAATATGTCATTCCGGGATAGGTACTGCCATTAACAACACCACCTTCAAAAACAGGATAGCCATGAGTAAAAAGAGTTAAGTTGGCATCATCAATTTCCATGCTTAATGCAAAATCCTTATTGTATTTTAAGGGAGCAACATTTACAGATAAAGATGCCTGTGATGGAGGTTGGTTAAAATTTACAATAATAAAGTTAACACCAACAGGAGACGTACCCTGTGCCTCCACCTCGGCAATAGCAATAACAATATTTATGCTAATAAGTAAATATGTAATTAGTTTTTGCATTAGTTTTTTCTAATATTAAAATCCTGCACTTCTGGGTATTCAACAGATCTGTGTTTTCTATTTTTATGCGAAGTAGAGCAATTCTCTTCTCGTTTTTGAGTGTAGTTACTACCCCTAAAGTTAAATCTATAGCCAATTGTTATTTCGTGTGCACCACCAGAGCTTTTATTTATTCCCCCAAGTCCAGCCTCATAGGAGTAGTTAAACACAAATCCGGAAAAAATATGACCACCAATATTAAACGCTAAGGCTCCCGAATTTCGATATAGCATACCACCCCAAAATTGCTTTAAATAAATTGCCATCAACGAAAACTCAACGTTAATAGGCTCTGTTGCAGTTTTTTGAAAAACGCCAT
Source organism: uncultured Lentimicrobiaceae bacterium (assembly GCA_964528805.1). GTDB lineage: Bacteria > Bacteroidota > Bacteroidia > Bacteroidales > F082. Next base: position 15,991 of record CAZGWS010000030.1, read on the forward strand.
AAGACTGTAGTTGCCAGCTACTATTAAATTCGTGAAGATATGAAACATAGAACTGATATTGCCTTTGAACCTGATAGTTAAAGGATGTATTGGCAGTATAATTGGCATTTAACCCAAAAATAGATGGTATGGCAAATCCAATATTCAGGTTTTTCCAATTATAATTAATACCAAAACCTGCATTAAGGGCAGAACTATTTAGTTTATTATTATTTTGTATTAATGGATCGTTAGGATCAACGCCAATAGCATTACCGGTATTTACCGATGCCTGATAATATGATGTCCAAATACCAAAAAATAGATATTGGTCATTCTCGACCTTCAACTTATAAGAATAACTAAAGTTTGCTTTAAATACCGAGAATATATCAGTTTTATCAGTCATTACTTCACCACCCAACCACATTTTACCCTGATAAATATCACCAAATCCATTTACGCTAAAAGTTTGGGGGTTACCGGCGATACCTGTTAAGTTATTGCGATAGTTTAAAAACACTTCTGAGTAGCCAAAATATCCTGCTAATGTTGGAGTAAGTGCATATGGATTAAAAAGATATTGTGTGCTAACTGGCAACTGCTGGGCATGCACTTCCTGAATTCCGAAAAGAAATAATAGGCCTATCAGGTATTTTTGCAGTTTAACCATATTCATTTTTTATCTAATAATTGTAACAGCGCCTTTAAATGTTTGCCCTGATGCATCTTCAATTATATAGTAGTAAGTTGCCTGTGGCAAAGGATTACCTTTGTATTGCCCTTCCCAGGTATTTTGATAATTACTATCTGAAAATATTAGCTTGCCACTTCTATTATACACGTTTACCTTTGCAGGAAGAATAACTTTTGGATTGCTAATCAACCAAACATCATTAAAACCATCTCCATTTGGAGTAAACAAATTCATAATATCATTTCCAGATGGTGGTGGATGTGGTGAACTACCCCACGATGTGTAAAAAGTCTGTCTTGTATCACATCCATTTTGATATACATAAACAAAAAAACTGCCTTCTTCAGCAATTACAACAGATGCTGACCTGCTGTCATCAAACCAAATTACAGAGTCGTAACTCGAAAAGTTTGACACTAAAATACTTACTTTACCTCCCTCAGCAAAAAAAGCCGTATCGTTATTATTGATAATACTATCTCCATTAACTTTTAATGTTATAGTTGGTGTACTGGATATGACGACTGTTTTTTGAAGTGAATCTTTACAACCAACTGACGACGTAGCTGTTAAACTAACATTATAACTGCCGATATCAATAAAATAGTTACTTGTGTTTTGTAATGTATCCATTTTGCCATCACCAAAATTCCAGTCCCAGTGATTTAACGTACCTATTTGTATTGTTGACAAATCAGTAAAAAGGGTTGTTGACCCCTGGCAAGTGTTAGAATACTTAAAGTCAACATTTGGTAAATCGCCAACAGGAACAGCATTATATGCAACATCCATCGGGTCAGTTTTAAAATACACACGCATCCCAGCAAGATGATTACCCGGAGTACTAAATGTATAATATACTGTATCTCCCTCAGCATCATCAAATTGCGTATCACCATTTAAGTCCCAGAGTATCTTAATAATACTGTCGTTAACGGTTGATTTGTTAATAAAAGTTGTTGAGTCACCAAGGCACACGGTATCATAAGTAAAATCAACAACATTTGCAATATAAACATCAAAATCAAGCTGGTTAACAACAGTATCAGCCACCAACACATCAATATGGTATAAAGTGCTAATACTGGGGTTAACAATAATATAGTTAAGAGTAGAGCCGGTACTCCACAGGTTTGATGCGCCTGATTTTATCGTTACCCACAAGCTATCGGGGACATCCACTACATGGTTTACCAACAACGGCGAGTGTGCAATTATGTACGAATCGCTTACAACAACCTGTATTGTATCACTAACAGTTACAGTATCTTTAGTAACGGCCTGAACCCAATATTTAGTATCGCTTTGTGGGCTAACTGTAATTGACTGAGTAACTTGGTCATTACTCCACAGGTAGTTATCCAAAAAACTTGTTGCTGTTAATACTGCATACTGTCCTGTTAAGATAATGCTGTCGCCTGTAATATTAACAAAATCAGGATATCCGCTATTGCAAAATCCTTCATCATAAGTAACACCGGGTATTTGACATAATTGGCTAACCAAATCGTATTTTACAGTACCATAATCAAGAACGGTAACATAATCCATTGCAATTAATGCATCATCTTTTGTTTGGGTTGCCACAGCTGTTGATGTGAAATCCGCAGCAAGAGTTTCAGCTGATAGTACAATATGCTCATCCCAATTTAAATTGATTAGTGCCGAAGTATCGCCCACATTAGAAGCTGTAAAATCCTGAGTACCTTGAACGGAAATATCAGTTATAATTTGGTCTGAATTAACAACAATTGATGAGGCATAATAAAGCAAATCGCTGGGTAAGCTTCCGCTAAATGTTAATGTTAATATATTATCTGTCCAGCTTTTATTAACTGTAATTCCATCTCTTACAATTAAATAGTCAAGGATTTCTTCATCAGTAGTCATTAATATTTCATCACTACCGTTGCTGCCATAATTATTTTCTATATAATCAAAATCGGCAACAAAATCGGCAAATTTATAGTCAGTATATATATTATGCGTATATATGGGACACCAGTAATGTGCACCGTTTACACTTTGTTTGACCAAGGAATCAACCAAGTCAGTAACATCCTGATTTCCTGTATTTATTCGCACTAGGTTATACCTATTTGTTGCCCAATTAAGAGTGGAATCGTTAACATTGCCACCATAATTGCCTAAGGGACCAAAATGATTTTCATTTAATGCACAAATATTACCTTGCTCAAAAGCAGGATCTGTCCAAGTTGAATTTCCATTTGGGTTCACAAAAACTGATGTTATTACTCCGCCGGGTGTTGTGTTATACATTTTCCTCCTGCAATAGCTTTTGTTTCTGGCAATTGAGTATTTAATAAAGTTAGCCGAATCAAACGCATCGCTATTAACGCCATGATTTGCAATTCCCCAATTATTTTGATAAAGAGTATCGAGTTGCTGCCAGGTAATAAATTCGCCTCCGGGATCGTTGTGCAAATCGGTTCCAACGCCGGAGAACATAAATATTGCTGATGTTATTTTAAATGAATGCAGGTTACTGCAACCATCGGAGTACATCATTCCGGGATAATTTGTTGTACCAACCTGTCCACCCTGAAATACAGGAAAGCCATTATAAAAAATGGAACTATTTCCATCGTCGATTTGCATGCTTAGAGCAAATTTTTTATTGTATTTTAGAGGAGCCTTTACAGCACTATAACTTGTAGGGGCATTTTCGAATGTTATTTTAACAATAATATCAGTTACATTTTGAGTATAACTTATAACTGCGTAAACAGCAAAAAGTACCGTTAATGCAATCTTCAAAAATGAAATATTTATTATTTTCAATTTATTCATAAAAGTACAACAGCTACTTATTTAGTATAACTGGTAAAAATACTTGAAATACTCATTTTCTCTCAATAAAAATGAAATAAGTTTTTCACAATTGTTAAAAAGGTCAGTCATGCAAATTTTATTGAAAGATATGACTATTCAAAAAATTAATAAAAAATATTTCTTTTCAAATCGGACAGATATCACCTTGTATGTAAATAGTACTGATAGAGGCTTAGGGCATTGCTACGAAATAACTTAACCATTCAAGCTTGTTCTTTTGCACGTTAACTCCGTTAAAAATACTCGCCATAGCTATTAGGCTATGCCTGTATTTTTTGCCTTATTATCGCACAAAATAACTTCGCTTGATTTAGTCAACATATTTCGTAGCAATGCC
>CAZGWS010000031.1:0-19837 GCA_964528805.1 uncultured Lentimicrobiaceae bacterium
GCTGTCCATCAGCAATTATTTTCTCAATATTCTGAGTATGCAGATTAAGTATTTCAACAATTTTTATTTTTAGGACTTCTTCATTTTTAAATATTTCCTCAGAAAATATTACAGATACCATAGAAGGAGTTTCTGAAAATATATCTAACATCTTAGAAAACATAAAACTTATTTTTTCAATTGCTGTCCCATTATAAGCTTCTAATACTCCCGAAAGCATAAGAGCCATTTCTTTAAATCCACTAAGAATATTAAGTAATATTGCCGTTTTACTTTCAAAATGCCTATAAATACCGGGCTCAGAAATTCCAATGGCTCTCGACAAGTTCTTAATTGTCAGACCTTGTATCCCCTTTTTATCAATTATGTTAATCGACTCTTCAATAATTTGCTGTTGTCTTTCTGATAGCATTTTAAAAATGTTAGTTAGTATTCACTCGCAAAATAACAACATTTTTTTTAATTGACCAAATTTTTTTCGTTTTTTTTATCGTTGCTAATTGAATTGTTAACTTTATCAAGAAAAAATATACATGCAAAATCTGCTTCTATTACACTAAGGCATTGCTACGAAATAAGTTGACTAAAGCAAGCGAAGTTATTTTGTGTGATAATAAGGCAAAAAACACTGGCATAGCCATAGCTATGGCGAGTATTTTTAACGAAGTTAACGTACAAAAGAATAGGCTTGAATGGTCAAGTTATTTCTTAACAATGCCTAAGCCTCTTTTAGGACTTGTATTTAGTCTTTACAAGAAAACGCCAAATACTGCGCTTTTCTCGTTTTTGAATCAGTCATATAAAATTCGTAAACTCCTTGAATTCAAAACTTCTAAAACCTTGTCTTTGACGCTTTCTTATCAAAGACTTTAAAATGATGAGTTTTTATTGTCGTCGGAATAGGAATAAATAAGACGAAAGATTAAGATAAATACAGTAAGACATTATGGTTTTGTAGTAACCTAAGTATTATATGTTTGCCATCTGCGCTCTTCACGGTCCAACAATGCTTTAAACTTATTTGGTGGTACTACTTTGAAATGAAGCGGCACATTGGTAATTGGATGCAATAATGAGAGCTCAACGGCTGCTAAAAATAAGCCTTTTCCTTTTAATAATGGTCCGGTAGCGTACTTTCTGTCGCCAACAATAGGAAAGCCAAGTTGTGACATGTGAATACGTAATTGATGTGTACGTCCTGTATGTGGTGATAATTCAATCATCGAAAGCCATTTAGTTTTTAATGAGTGGCAGCGCATTATGCAAGTGTATGAAGATTTTGCCTTGCGACCATCAATGGGTGTAACAATTTCACCAAAATCGGGAGAGTTACCAGCAACAATAGCACAATATTTTTTAAGTATTTTTCTGTTTTCAAGCTGCTGCCCAAGCTTCATTAATGCTGATGCAGTTTTTGCCACCATAAGTAACCCCGAAGTGGGCATGTCAAGGCGGTGTACCGGACGTGCCCAATGTAGTGCATCAGATGCCGTTGAAATTTTAATGTTGCCTACTAACGCATTTTGAATTGTGTAGTATTTATTTCCGCTAACTTCAATACCGGCGGGCTTGTTAATAATTGCAAGATACTCATCTTCAAAAATAATTTCAAGGTTTATATCAAGTGGTTTGGGGGGGGTTAACTCCAAATCTATTAAGGTAATATGCTGACCCTCTCTAACCCAACTACTCGATTGCCCTAGTTTACCATCAACTAACAAAGCACCTCGTTTTATAACTTTTTTCATACTGCTGCGCGATGGTATGGTTGCAAACATCTGTAATGAATAATCCAACAGTCTTATTTTTTGAATACCCTTTTGTACAGTATGCTGCTCTACTACAAACATTACTTATTCAGATTTCTTTTTCCAACAAAAAAACTCCTAATCAGTTTACTGCACTCTTCTTCCATAACACCACCTTTAACATTTGTTGTATGATGTAAAATAGAGCCTGCAACTTGTGAATAACCTCGCTTTGTATCAAAAGCTCCAAATATAATATTTCCTATTTGTGTCCAAAATGATGCTCCTGCACACATTACGCAAGGCTCAAGAGTTACATATAAAGTGCACTCTTTAAGGTATTTACCTCCAATAAAGTCGGTAGCAGACGTAAATGCCTGCATTTCGGCATGTGCAGTAACATCATTTAATGTTTCGGTTAGATTATGAGCTCGTGCAACTATCTGATTATCGCATACAATAATTGCTCCTACAGGTACTTCATCTTTTCTTAATGCCTCTTTAGCCTCTTTTATGGCCTCTTTCATAAAATACTCATCGGTAAAGTTTGTTAGCATAATAGATTGTTGTTACAAGTTTAATTGTGTGCACTATAAATTGAATAGCAATGAGTATAAAATTACCGCACGTAATTATTTTGAAGTTTATTTTTGTTAATTGCCACACCGATTATCAAAACAACGGCAGCAACAATAAATGCAGGCACAAATGACGATTTAGCCGAAAATTGCTCAGGTGATATTATCCCCCATATAAATAAAACAATATTTACCAAAAATCCGGAAAGGATACTTGCTAAAGCTGCCTTGCGATACTTGAATGGGTTTTTTGATGTTAATGCAAACAATGTTATTGGCACAAAAAGTGCGATTGTAGAAATACCAACAACCATCAAATCTACAATATAAGGAAATATTAATGCTACAACTAGTGCAATTATCCCAAAAACAACAGTTGTGTTCCGTATCATAAAATACAACCTGTCATCAGTTTTTGATTTTCCCCATCCTGCAAAGTCTTTTACTGCTGATATTGAAATAATATTAAGGAAACTGTCACCCGACGACATCAATGCCGAGAGAAGTCCGATAATGGCAAACCCATATAAAAATCCACTACTATGATTATTAATAAAAATATATGCTACATCTTTTGGGTCAACGGCATCCTTAGATACTATCTTTATTGCCATCCCAACCAATGGAAAAATAATATAAAAAGGGAGCATTCCGAAGCCGGAAATGATACTTACACGTTTGGCAGTTTTTTCATCTTTTGCAGCAAGTAACCGCTGCCAGATATCCATCCGCACCAGTACCGACCATGATAGGAATAGCGGTAAAGCTACTAAAAATACCCAACCGTAATGTGAACCAACTAACATTTCGTGAGGGAGTTCATCAAGGCGACTTAAAAAAGCTGTATCATCAATAATACCGGGGATAAAAACTAAAACAATCATTACAATTATTGCAACAAATTGTATCATATCAGTTAATATTACTCCTGACAATCCGGCAATAGCAGTATAAATAATTACAATAACAGCTGATATAACAGCAGCAGTAGTATAGCCTATTTCAAATGAAAATTTAAGTAAACTTGCCATGGCAACAAACTGTGCAGCAAGCAAAAAGAAGAAAATAAAAATATTGACCCCACTCACTGTTGCCGAAAATACTTTGGCAAATGTAGGATTATCAGCCGATGTGTATGCATGATTAAGAAAATGAGGGAAACTATAAATTTTATGTGTCGCTCCAAATGTTCTTATTTTTCCGGCAAAAAAGAACATGATAATAAAACCTATAACATATGCTATGCCAATTCCAACTGCTGCCAGCCCAGACTCGTAACCCATTGCCATCAACCCCATTGATGTTCCACCGCCAACGAATGTAGCAAGAACAGTAAAAACAAGAGGTAGCGTACTTGTATTACGGTTATTAACCAAATATTGCTCTAAATCGGATGTTTTTAAGTGGCGTAACGACAGTATTATAACGAGCACCAAATAAAGTATAATCCAAAATAGTAACCAACTCATATTACGTTATTAATTTTAAAAATTACTTACCCCACAGCACCGTCTAATCAAATCGTATTTTAATATACTCATTCATTTTTTTAAGCGATAATATTTCATGCGAGGCATTGCCGGATCTTACGTAGAACTTCTCTATTTCAGTACCCTGTTTATTTTTTGATTTTAAAAATACCGGTGTTGAAGAAGATTTAATTTGTATTGAACAAATAGTTTTTCCATTGAAAGCAGGAAATGTCATAAGTAAATTTTCATTTGAAAACGCAATACCATACACATTAGTAATAAGATTACGAAGATGAAGCTCAAAGTAATCGGCATCCTGTTTTTTCAATGTATTAAAATCCTTTTCAAGCCCTATAATTTTCAAATCGTCGCTGACGCCAATAAAGAGTGTGCCACCTTTGGCATTTGCAAAAGCTGCAATACTTTTAAGTATTACATACTCCAAAATTTTATTTACTTTCTCTTCGCGAAAATCCCATCTTAGTGAAGACTTAAACTCTACATACTCCGATTCGCCACTTGCTATAAGCCGCCGTATATCTTTATTAGGTAACAAAATAAGCTCATCTTTTAATGATGAAACATTGGTCCTTTTATTTCTAAACACCACAAAAGAATAAATAATAGTAATAATTAGCAGTAAAACAGACACATACAGATAACGTAACTCTTGAACTTGTTCAGCTTTAGCAAGATCGCTTGCTGATATTGTAACTGCAAATCCACTAACTCCTATGTCAGGCACTATTTCGTCTATCCTTGTCCAATAAATTTTGTCATTTTTTTTAAATGAGTATGACTGTGAAGCTTTAGGTTGGTTTTTATTCCAGGCATCTACTAAATCTTTTACCGGTGGTATAAGCGTATTGTAAACCGATATTATTGATGTGTCGGTGGTTGAGTATGGAGTTACTATTTCGTCGTTTGAAAGAATAATTGAAACTAGCGGATGCTCGAATTTAAGAACTGAGGCAAAATTATTATTCATCTCGCTTGTGCTAAAAATCAACCCGGCTATTATTTTATCTCCGTTGCTATTTGACGTACGAAAAATATTAGAAACCAAATCTCCCTTATATGGCATTTTACTTTTTGATGTACGCCAAATATAATTTGTGCTGTTAAGTTGCTTATTAATTTTATTAAGATTATCGGCATCTAAAAACGAATAATATGTATCAGTCCATGTGCTTATAACTTCAAGTTTTTTATTAAGACGTTGCCAATTAACAAGGCTATCTGCCAAATTAAAATCGTATGAAGTTACCCACGTCTGGTCATCGCGGTAAATAATAAAGCTAAAATTATTATGCATTAAAACTATACCTTTCAAATAGTTATCATCCATAATCATTTTTGAATAATAAAGATTAAGGCTATCGCTTACCATTTTGTCGGTTTGTGTGTGTTTCAGATTAAGATTTAGCTTTGCGATTGATTTTGAAGCGGAGAAAAGAAAATCATTTAAACTATATTTAAAATTTACTGATGCATCAGTAATAATTTGATCAGCAAAAGTGTTTTCTTCGTTTTTCACCAAATAAATAGCCAAACTTGAAATTGTAATTACAACGAGGAAAATTAATGCCGTAATCTTTTTCTTAATACTCATCTCTAAATATAATTTAAAGTTCAAAAATAGGGTTTTTAATCAAATATTAATCATAAATAATAATAATATATAGAATTAGCAAGCACAAATGTTACAGCGTACGAATTTTACTGTTTCACAAAATCAATATTCCTCAATAAATTATTATATCCGGTACGCATAACTGCCGAGTGTTTAAATAAACTTTTAAATTTGGGTCTTGATAACTCGTAAAAATTTTGGGTATTCATTTTTTTTAGTTCAGGCGAAGGTTCAAACAATGGTTCGTTATGAGGCATTGAAAATCGATTCCACGGACACACATCCTGACAGATATCGCAACCAAAAATCCAATTGTTTAGTTTTCCTTTTAAATTTTCGGGTAACTCATCCCTACATTCTATTGTTAAGTAAGAAATGCAACTGCGAGCATCAACAAAATTATCTTTAATCGCATTTGTCGGACAAGCTTTAATACATTTTGTACATGAACCACAATAACTTATGGGCGCAGTTTCCTGCTCATATTGTAATTCTATATCAATTATAATATGCCCGATAAAAAAAAAAGAACCTCCTTTTTTATTTATTAACAGGGTGTTTTTTCCAATAAATCCCAAACCACTTTTACGTGCCCAAACTCTATCGAGTATAGGAGCCGAATCGGTAAAGACTCGTGCATTTTGGCAAGTTGTTTTGTCAGTAATTACACTCAGCAGCTGTTTAAGTTTATCTTTTATAACATAGTGATAATCTGTGCCATATGCATATTTTGATATGTTTAATTTATTATTTTCAGATAATTTTTGATTAGGATAATAGTTATACAAAACCGTAATAACAGATTTTGCATCATCAACAAGCAAAGTGGGATTGTAGCGTTTATCTCTGTTACGCTCTAAGTAACTCATCCCACCATGGTTACCGTGTGATAGCCACTCTTCCATTTTGTCAGCATCGGCAGTTAAATATTCTGCTTTTGAAATACCACAATCAAAAAAGCCTAATTTTTTAGCTTTGGTTTTAATAAGATTGCTTAGCATTTGCTTGTTTAATAAGTGTACGGGCATATTTATATGCTAACCTGATTAGTTCAAAAAAATTAAATATATCACATCAGCATCAAACCAAACACATTAATTAATCAAGTTAAAATAATTTACCCTGATTTGTAATTTTAGTTTTACCAAGATGAGTGTATGCTTTTTCGGTTACTTCCCTACCGCGAGGTGTACGCATAATATATCCCTCTTTAATAAGAAAGGGTTCATAAACTTCCTCAATGGTACCACTTTCTTCGCTAACGGCTGTTGCAATAGTGGTTAAGCCTACAGGACCTCCCTTAAACTTTTCAATAATGGTAAGTAATATTCTGTTATCCATTTCGTCAAGTCCGTTTTTATCAACGTGTAAAGCCTTTAAAGCATGTTGTGATATATCGATATCAATACTGCCATTACCCACAATTTGAGCAAAATCGCGTACACGCCGTAAAAGCAGGTTAGCAATACGCGGAGTTCCCCGGCTCCTACCGGCTATTTCAAGAGCAGCATCTTTATTAATATTAACTTTTAAAATTGAAGCTGATCGTGCAATTATTGAGGCTAATGTTGGTGTGTTATAATACTCAAGGCGAGATGTTATTCCGAAGCGTGAACGCAGTGGCGATGTTAGCAGTCCCGATCGTGTTGTTGCCCCAATAAGTGTAAACGGATTAACAGTAATTTGAACCGATCTTGCATTAGGACCGGTCTCAATCATAATGTCAATTTTAAAATCTTCCATTGCCGAATATAAATATTCTTCAACAATGGCACTTAACCTGTGAATTTCATCAATAAAAAGAACATCATTCTCATTTAAATTAGTTAATAATCCGGCCAAATCGCCGGGTTTATCCAGTACCGGTCCTGATGTTGTAATAATATTAACTCCCAGCTCATTTGCAATAATGTACGACAACGTTGTTTTACCAAGGCCGGGGGGACCGTGTAATAGCACATGATCAAGAGCATCTTCCCTAAGTTTTGCCGCCTCAACAAATATCTTAAGATTACCAACCACATCAGGTTGACCCGTAAAGCTGCTAAAGTAGCCGGGTCGAAGTGTATCCTCAATCTCTTTTTCAGTATTACTCAGGTCGTGTCCCGAAGCATCTAAATTGTCATTCATTAATAATAAAATTTTGAACAAAAGTAGATGAAAATTAAATAGTATCTATAATTTTGTGAATTCTACTTATAATTACTTATTCAGTTTGGTTATTTTTTGATGTTTTGATAAATTTTGAAAGAATTGTGTATTAGTCTTCAACAATTTTTATTACATTAGCACGATTGATATTTTTTGTACGTTAGTACTTTAAATTTGGTGTTTTTGATATACTTTTATTTTATTACTAATGAAAACAATACTAGTAGCCATTGATTTTTCGAAAAATGCAGAGCATGCTCTTGTGTATGCTCTTGTTTACGCTCGTAAATTACAGGCATCTATTTTTTTAGTGTGGGTAGATAGTAACATTTCTGATGAAATGATGTTTGATATAATGAAAGGTGATATAAGACATGAGAAGAAAATGTATTTAAAAAAATTGATTACTAAATACAAAGACCAAATCGCAAATGACAAATTTGATATTATTATACGTAAAGGCAGGGTATATCAGGAAATTGCAAAAGCTGCCAAGCAAATTAAAGCCGATATGATTTTTACCGGTACACATGGTGTATCAGGCTACGAACAGTATTGGATTGGCAGTAACGCATATCGAATTGTTACTCAGGCACCTTGTCCGGTTTTTACGATTAGAAATGAATACACATTCTTAGATTCTATTAATAATATACTACTCCCGTTGGACAGCACTCTGGAAACAAAACAAAAATTACCTTTTATTACTGAATTGGCACTTAAATTTAATGCTACTATACACTTGCTTAAAGTTTATAATACAAAAATTAGTTTGATTAGGAGACGAATTGATAAGTTTGGTGAAGACGCAGTAAAAATACTAACCGGTAGAGAAGTAAATTACACTATAGATAATATTGAAGCTACTAATGTTGCTTCATCAATTATCGAATACAGCAATAATAATGATATAGATTTAGTAACGATTATGACTGATCAGGGGACTACAACTGCAAATAAGTTTTTAGGGTCATATTCAAAACAGCTAATTAATAATTCACACATTCCTGTTGTTAGCGTTAGAGCAAAGGAACAGCAGTAATTATAATAAATACATAAATGAGAATAATAATAACATTAATATTTTTTGTAGTAACTATGTCGTACAATTTGTTTGCACAAGAGGGAAATGAAAATAGTTCTGTTGTTATTGGCGATGCCAGGATTGACAGCTTATTACAATTACACATTGACTATAATAAGAAATATCCTGTTATACAGGGATATAGAATTCAAATTTTGAAAGCCTCAGGCAATGATGCCATGGAGGTGATTGAGAAGTCGAAAGCTGATTTTTATGAACAATACGCTAATATTCCTGTTTATCTTACTTTTCAGGAACCTGACTACCGTGTGCGTGTGGGTGATTTTAGAACACGCCTGGAGGCAGAGAAGTTTTTAAAGAAAATAATTAGAAGATACCCTGGAGCTTGGGTCATTCAGGATAATATTAATTTCCCAGATTTATCAAATTATAACAAAAATCAAAAGCTATGAGTAAAGTTATTATTGTGGGCATCGACTTTTCCGAATGTTCGATAAATGCCCTTGAACATGCAATCACCCTTGCCCGTAAAGCTAATGCTGATATTTCAATGGTATGGGTTAATCATTTAGATTATTCAAAAGAAATTTTTTCAGTAGAACCTCAAAATATTGAAGATGAAGTAGTTTCGCGTTTTGAAGATCTAATAAAGAAATACAAGTACCATCTACATGATGGAAAAATTGATTATACAATAAGAAAAGGCAAGGTGTATAAAGAGATTAGAAATGTAGCTGACAAAAAAGATGCTTTCATTATCGTTATCGGAACACACGGCTCATCGGGGTTTGAAGAATTTTGGATTGGCAGCAATGCAAACCGCACAGTTTCATGCTGTCATCAGCCGGTTATTACTATTCGTGGAGGTACTGACGTTAGCAGCGATTTGAAAAGAATTTTAATGCCGCTGGATAGCACAAATATTACACGGCAAAAGATGCCAATGACGGCATTATTAGCAAAATATTTTAACTCTGAAGTGTATATAGTTGGTATGATAACATCATCAATTGAAGATATAAAATTTAAGGTAACTAAATTTGTTTCGCAGGCCGAAGAGTATTTTGCTGAGAATAATATCAAATATCAATCTAAAATTATTTACACAAGCAATATTGCTGACGAAACTCTTAAGTATGCCAAAAAAATAAATGCCAATCTTATTTCAATAATGACAGAGCAGGAGACAACCACGGCAAATTTAATATTAGGACCTTATGCATCGCAGATGGTAAATCACTCAACAATACCGGTGCTAAGCATTAGAGCCAGCAGTTATTAAATTATTTTTTTATCCATTCAAACACTTGGTAATGATCACCATTCATGCCAATATTTGAGTAAACTTTTCTTGCTACAGTATTTGTAGTGTCAACATAAAGTCGTAATCCCGATATTTCGTTACTATCAATTACGAATTTAAGTACGTAATTATACATTTTCTTAAAGATGCCTTGTTTTCTATATTCAGGAAGTACGTAAACCGACTGAATCCAATAAATCAAGGCATTGCGCCAGTCGCTCCATTCATAAGTAATTAACATTGAGGCAACAAGTTTGCCGTTATCAGCAGCAACATAATATTTTCCTTTTGCCGTATCTTTAAAAATAGCATTAACACCTTTGTTTACAGTATCTTTATCAAGTTTTAGATTTTCAGTTTCGTCAGCCATACAAATCTGAAAATCAGCAATAGCCAAAGATTCTAATTTATTGGCAAGTCGTATATCAATCATCTTTTTCTTATTTTTGCCACAAATATATAAATATTCCTCAAAGAAATGAGCGATCGCATTAATCATGAATGTGGCATAGCCTTAATAAGATTACGGAAGCCACTTGAATACTACCAGACAAAATATGGCACTTCTGTATATGGATTACAAAAGCTTCATTTATTAATGCAAAAGCAGCATAACAGAGGACAGGACGGTGCAGGTATTGCTGAAGTAAAAATTGGTTTAGAACCCGGTTTGAAATATATAAGTCGTTTAAGATCAAACTCAAACAATCCCATAAAAGATGTGTTTAATGAAGCGTACGACAATATTAATGTCGTCACAAAAGGAAATAAAAAACGCCTGTCGGATATAAATTGGTTAAAATCGAATGCTGATTTCACAGGTGAATTATTTTTAGGACATTTACGATATGGTACATTTGGGGGTAATAATATATCGCACCTCCACCCACTTGTTAGAACCAACAATTGGAAAACCAGAAATTTAGTACTCGCAGGTAATTTTAATATGACTAATACTCCCGAGTTATTTGAACAACTTGTTGAGCTTGGGCAATATCCTGTTGAAACTTCAGATACCGTTACCGTTATGGAAAAAATTGGGCATTTTCTTGATGAGGAAAATCAAAAACTATATACTCAATTTAAAAATGAGGGTCTAAAAAAGAAAGAAATAACTGATTATATTATTAATTCTATTAGCATACTAGGTGTTCTTGCCGAATCGGCTAAGAAGTGGGATGGCGGCTATGTTATTGGAGGATTATTAGGGCATGGAGATGCTTTTGTTATGCGCGATCCGAACGGGATACGACCTGCATATTATTATATCGATGAAGAGGTTATTGTTGCTGCATCAGAACGTCCGGTAATTCAAACTACATTTGATTTAAGTGTTGAAGACGTGAAGGAATTAGAGCCTGGAAATGCCTTAATATTAAAGAAAAACGGTAATATCATTATCGACCGATTTATTGAGCCTAAACCAATAACTTCATGCTCATTTGAGAGGATATACTTTTCGCGTGGTACTGACAAAGATATTTATCAGGAAAGAAAAAAGCTTGGGAAATTATTAACGCCCGCAATCCTTTCTGAAATTAGCTACGATTTAAAAAATACTGTATTCTCCTATATTCCAAATACAGCATCGGTAGCTTTTCAAGGTATGATGGATGAAGTTAATTTATTTTACGGAGAGATGATAAAAAAGGAAATCCTGGAAAATAAAAATACTATAACATCTGATAAACTTGACAATATTTTTAACTACAAGCCAAGGGTTGAAACAATAGCGGTGAAAGATGCAAAGCTCCGTACTTTTATTACGCAAGATGCTCAACGTGATGACTTGGTAGGACACGTATATGATGTAACTTATGGTGTTGTTAATAAAGATGTTGACTCCCTTGTTGTTCTTGACGACTCAATTGTTAGGGGAACTACACTACGCAAAAGTATTATTCAAATACTTGATAGGCTGAAACCAAAACGTATAATAATTGCATCATCTGCTCCGCAGATACGCTATCCTGATTGCTATGGTATTGATATGGCAAAACTAAGTGATTTTGTTGCGTTTAATGCTGCCATTGCCCTACTTAAAGAGACAAAGCAAGAACATATAATTAATGAAGTTTACAATAAATCAAAAGCACAGCAACACATTCCTAAGGAAGAAATAGTTAACTATGTAAAAGAAATTTACAAACCTTTTCAGGCATGGCAAATTTCTGATAAAGTAGCAGAATTAGTTAAAGTTAAAGCTGTAAATGCTGATGTTAAGGTAATCTACCAAAGTATTGATGATTTGCATAAAGCAATACCCAACCACTTAGGTGATTGGTATTTTACAGGTAACTACCCAACTCCGGGAGGCAACAGGGTTGTTAACCTGTCATTTATAAACTATATTGAGGGTGTAAACAGTAGGGCATATTAATTGTTAGCATTAAATACTTTTTGTATTTTTTCTGCCACGTCTGTAAATTCTTTGTTAGTTAAACTAAGCTTGGGTTGCTTGAAATCCATGTCGTATAACGAGTTAATTGGTATAAGGTGGATATGAGCGTGAGGTACTTCCAATCCTATAACTGTAATTCCTATTCGCTTACATGGCACAACCTTTTCGATAGCAAGACCCACTTTTTTTGCAAAAATAAGTAATCCACATAGTTCAGTATCCGCAATATTAAGAATATAATCAGTTTCCCTTTTAGGTATAACAAGCGTATGCCCAACAGATAGAGGGTTAATGTCGAGAAAAGCAAAATAATTATCATCCTCTGCAATTTTATAGGATGGTATTGCACCGTTGATTATTTTTGTGAATAAGGTTGCCATAATACAATAATTTAACGCGAGATATCAATAATTTCAAATGTTACAGTGCCGGCAGGAATTTTAATATCTGCCGTTTCTCCAATTTTCTTACCAAGCAGTCCCTTTGATATTGGCGATTCAACGGAAATCTTATGTTGTTTAAGGTCGGCCTCTTCCTCGGGGACTATAGTATATTTCATTATTGAGTTGTTCTTTGTATTTTTAATAGTAGCTGTTGACAGCAAGTAAACTTTACTGCTATCCATTTTTGATTCATCAAGGATTCGTGCATTTTGCAAGCTCCCTTGTAGTTTCGATATTTTTAATTCGAGCAGTCCTTGAGCATCTTTAGCAGCATCATATTCAGCATTTTCCGAAAGGTCGCCTTTGTCTCTTGCATCGCTAATTTGTTGCGATATCTTTGGTCGTTCGATGGTACTGAGATATTCAATCTCATCGTGAAGTTTTTTGAGTCCTTCTTCAGTAAAATATTTTATTTCAGACATGTTTACGTCTTTTTGTTAGTAATAATTAATATTTTTTATACAATTAAACACTCTCATCTTAAAATGAAAATTAATTATAAAAAAATAGATTAAAAAAAGGTTATTTATAACTTTTTAGTTGTGTATAATAAGATAAAAAGACCCTTAATCAATATTAAGGGTCCATAAATATATTGGCAAAGATATAAAAGTTTTTTTGCAGATAGGATTGCTAAAAATTAAAAATTAAACCAATTGAATGATTTCCATTAAAACTTTGCGACTCACGATATGAATAATCAACTCCAATATAACTTCCTTTCTCTTTATTAAGAGGAACTTGAACAGATAAGCCGGCACTTAAACCATTATTAATATTTACATTTTCAGGTGATGAAATATTACCAAACATTCCCTGTTCATATGTATAACCGGTGCGAATCATAACATAATCTTTTAAGCTAAACTCTAACCCGAGTGCAAATTGATCTTGACTAAATGAGTTTGATATAAAAGTACCTGCCACAGTAAGTCTGTAATTTTTTGGAAAAAGAAAATCATAGGCAGCACCAATATTTAATTGAGCAGGAATTTCAAATGCCATCGACCTCTGTTCAACAGTAAAAGAAGTTGATTGTCCGGTAATTAATGTGCGCATTGATAACCCGTCGCCTGAGAATGCCATTTTTGGACCCCAGTTTTTAAGATTTATACCAAAAGATATTTGCTCATCTGCACCGGTTACATATTGTATTCCAGCATCAATGGCAACACCTGAAGCCGTAACATCTGAAATGGATTCCTGAATTACTTTAAGAACTACTCCGGCATAAATACTATTAGAGAAGGCTTTGGCATAAGCAAGGCTAAAGTTCATTAAACTAGGACTATAAGTACCTTGCGACGCATCAGGGTTGTCAACTGTTTTTATATCTATTTCGCCAAAAGACATTGACATAAAGGAAAGAGATAAAGCACCGGCGTCACCAACATGCTGAGATATTCCAAAACTCATAATATTTGTTCCGGTACCCTTTAGCCATTGAGTACTTGAAAAAATAAGTTGCGTCTTTTTTGTAAATGCAGTACCTGCAACGTTGCCCCAAATAGCTTCTAAGCCACGGACTCTGGACATATTTGCACTAGCCCAACCGCTACTACGTGCCCAAGGATTAATTAACAACTCAGTAGCTCCGGCTTGACCAGATCGGTCTTTATTTCCTGCAAAAGTTGAATTTGCAATAGGAAATATTAACATTACAATTAAAATTACTATTAGATTTCTATAAAAAGTTTTCATATTCAACTTGATTAAGTTCTAGTTCAAGACTGATTTATTATGTTAGAAGCTATTTAAGTCAGGAATTCGTGTTACACAGAACCACTTAACAACCCTATCTCCGTGATCTGATTTAACATGAAAGTAGTAAACACCACCGGCAATAGGTACTGAAGCAAAGTTTTTAAGATCCCACTCTATCGTAGTTTCCGGAGTATCCTTTGTAAACTGCTTTATTTTATTTCCAGATATATTATAAATAGTTATTGTACATTTCTCGGGTAAATTGGTGATTTTTACCCTGTTATCCATAGCATTATGCTCATACGCAGAGTAGGCGTAATATGGGTTTGGAACAACAGAAATAGCATCAAGATCGGTTTGTATTTTTTCAGCAACATTCGTTTCTGTACTTAAGCCGTTAGTTGTGAATTGATACATTGGATAGAAATTATTAATATCCATGCCGGGTAAAATAGTATCCAATGGCAAACCGGAATACCCTCTGTCATATGGTTTACTAACTCTTATTCGTATTTTAGCTTCGGTTGACAACCAATCTTGCCCAACCACACCCATAGGAATACCTGTGTACATAATATTAGCATAGAAATAACTTCTGGTAAGTCCGAGCCATGTATGTTCTAAAGTATCAAGTACATTAGATGCATATTGTCCGGCGTCATAAGCAGGCATGGTAAATGATCCTAAAGTATCACCACTATTAACCAATGCAGATGTTCTATGGTCGAAAACATAAACATAATGTTTACCACCCATCACCGGAGTTCTATTTATACCGGACCCTTCCCAAATATTTGGGTCTAAAATCTGATCTGCCAAATCAAGATTACGAGCAGTAGGATTAAACAGCATATCACGTCCATTTTGCGCAACGAGATAAGAATCTTCAGCAAACATCATATTCAATCTCTCACCTGTTTCAATATTAATGGCGTAACCGGGGAACCAACCCATACCGTTATCACTAATATAATTAGGATCGTTTGGATTTTGGCTTGCACCATCACCTATTGTAGCGTAATTACCATTCTTATCAACTGAAGGAGCTACTCTTTTGTAAAATTGTGTAGCATTACCTTCAGACAAAGTTGGATCTGCATCTGCTTCAATTACAGGACATCTTGTCCATTTATCTTTATCAGGAGTTAGCACAATATCAACACTTGCAATATAATTCAACCCTGAGTGTAATTTTGAAGATTTACTAAAACTTGGTCCCAACACACTCTCAGCAGGTGAACCGGCTACACCGCTACCATACGAAGTCATGCAATAAGGAGTCCAGGTTCCATTAGCAATTTTTTCGAAAACAGAATTTGGATCCCATGGGTTTGAAGGAACCGCACCCATATCCCAGTCATCAGCACCAACCACCGTACTACTGCTATAAGTTCCTGATCGAATCCAATCAAGAGGATAGTTTGGTAAGTCAACATCAGACACCCCACTCAACCATCTTTTAGAACTATCAGCATATTGAACTGAGGACTCAATCATACCATTATTTGCAGCAAACACCTGAAAATAAGCATGTAAAGCAGCAGGGTTTCCAGCCATTACTTTTCCAATTTCAATTGGTCCGGGTACAAATGGTTGCTGAATATTTATTGAGAAACCGAGGTCGATAAACAACTGCTCATATTCTGTAAGTATTGTTGTATCACTTTTATAAACAACTCCTGTAGCTTTATTTTTTAACTTCCAATTACCAACGAGTTTACTGGTAGTATCTCCAAGTATTAATGGATCTCCGGTCATGTTGGTAAGTTTTACACGTACTAGTGTATCCATCCACCAAACATACTCAGCATCTGCAACACTAAGTGGATCAATTACTTTAACGTTCAATGGTCCGGCATTCATTTTATATGTAGGATTATAAGCAATCGGATAATCAGGTGAGCCAAAAATATTAACTGAGTCAGCAGGTGGCTTTGACATAATTTCGTCAATGGTTGCTTGTGTTAAATCAAGATCCATTCCTCCATTTCCATTTCCGGCAATACGTGTAATTTGCGGACTATTTCCATAAGTAGAGTTTAGTACGATACCATTTACGGTTAGGTGAGGCATGCCGGTGTACATTTTAATATTTTTTCTGCCTGATAAGTATGGGTGTGTTTGACCACTACTATTTGGGAAGTCCATCCCAAATGGAAGATACTCATTATAAGCATAAGCAAGAGCCATAAAATAATACTGTTTATTATTTATCAGTCGTGGGTTATCAGTAGCAAATGCATCCTGTGTTAATTCAAACGAGTGGCTAATTCCATTATCACCACCAACAACTTCTACAACTGGCACATTAGCACCAATAAAATCATTATAATTAAAATTAACAATTTTAGTAATACCATTTTTAATATCAAATTGAGCTACCAACCTTACCAAATCAGGATCAAAAATATTATCAATACTAACTGTTGGATCTTTTAGTTGGAATATTTGATATCCTTCAAAACGATACCAGGGATCACTTTGAACCGGAGGATCGCTACCTGGCAGGGGTTGAATAATATTAGGATCAAATTCCTTATATTTCTCCAAATAGTTATTAGAAGTTTGGGAATTTGAGATATAAACAATTAGTTTTTTATCTAATTCAACTAAAGTAAGATCAGGGGCAGTAGGTCCATCAATAACTTTAAAGCAGTTATCGAATAACGCCTGACATTTATCGTCAACAACACGAAGTAATTCAACTGATGCAAAAGGACCACCTGATTGAGCACGAGCCCAGGGAATACCAACGGTTATATAATTTACAGCACCTGAATTAAGTGTAAAAGGACCTGCAGACTGCATAAAACGCCTATCAGCAGGAGGGTTTGGCGAGCCGTTATTACCGGTTTCTTCGGTCCAATAAAAGCCATTTTGATTAAATCCACCATTTGGAGGCAATCCGCCTGTTCCCCAGTTACAAGGGTCGCTATCACCGGGAAACATAAAATCACAATCAGGACCAACAGTACCTGCACCTGTGATATGACCGGTTCCACCATATTGCATTATAGTATTATCTTTCCAAATGGCTTTTAGGTAATTGTAATACTGAGGGGCAATTTGTGGATCGCCCATAACTCCATTGCTATTATTTTCAAAAACGAACCTACGCATTCCGAAACGCTCGTCATCAACAATGCCGTTACCAAAGTTTATACCGTTTATGGCAGCAGAGCGAACAATATTTGGTTGAGTAACATAGGCACCATCTTTAATATAAGTTATCTCTCTATTAGTACCATCTTGTATAACGATATCGCAACTTCCGCCGAAACTTGGTCCAGCAGTACTGTCACCATCAAAGGAAGGATTGTCATATCCGTCAGGATTCATATAAGGACCCTGGAAGAAGTCAACGCCAATCGCGGGTGGTTGTGCACCATAGGCTTCGGGTTCACCATTACCGTCAATTGCTTTACCATTATAACAATAGCCTAATCCTCTTCCAACATCGCAGCCAACAAAGTCATCGGTAGGAAAACCCAAATCGGGGTCAACCCAAGGAGAAAAATATGTTTTTGTTAATTCAAAAGTTGAACGGTTAATTATTTCATAACTATAGAATGTCATATTATTAATAACATCATTTGTTGCAAAAGCGAAAGCTTGAGCTCTAATTTCCAAACCAATAGCTGAGCCAGTGGTCTCTGTATGTATATTACCTTTATCGTTAAAAACCCACCACAAAGTTTGATCACCTTTTATAACCTGATCGGCAAGGATTCCACCGGTAACAGTTCCTTCAAGTTCTTCTTCGGGTGTGGGTATGTCAGTATGACAAAGTTCGTTAGTAATATCATAATATGGATAATCACCGGCATAAGGATCGTATTCTCCGTCACCTTGAACATCATAAAATGGAGCTAAATAATAGCTTTGTCCTTTTGCAACATCACCATGGGCGGGCCAGTTAAGTATTGATGGCGGTATTGTATAGTCATCACTTGGTATAAAGAAGCCATCAACAGGGTCGGTATGAGAAAGAAATTCATCAACTTCAGCTCTTGTAATTTTATAAAATTTATCATACTGGGCACAAACAGCTTCGTCAATTGATGCAGTGCCATCAGTTGTTAAAGGACCGGTCCAATAGTCAATTCCTACTTGACGATAGCGTTGAGCAGCAAGCTTTAGCTGGTTATTAATGTCAAGACCTCCAATCCACAATGAGCCGGAGAACATTGATGTAGCAGAACCTCCTTTGGGGATAAAATACTTAGCACCAACACCACCGGGCAGATCCCACCACATATCACCACCGGCATTAATTCGTGCTCTAACATTATTAATATCAAGCCAATCGTAAGCTGAAGATGGTGAGCATCCGGCTGTTGTTTGTTTTAAGTTGGTGCTTTGTTTTGTTGTTCCCCAATGATATTCTTCAGCACTTGTCTGAATCACAAACACATATGAAACTAAAATTATAATTAAAGCCCGTATAATATTCTTCATGATGATTATATTTATTACTTTCTTAAATTCATTTTTTCAGTATTACCTAATGCTAAAAGTTAAAGGTTAATCCGATACGTATTTGACGCGGCGTACTATAATTACTCGGATTATTCACAAAATTACCATACAAATCCCTAAATGCAACTGGATCTATTTGGTTATTAATTTGGCGTTGCCATTCGGGTGCACTCAAATAACCATCATCGTCAGCATTACCGGTATATGAATAAACGTTAATAATATTCCTTGTATTAAGTAAATTAAGTATTTGGAAGTAAACATTTAAATAAACTCTTTTTGCATTATCATCAGCATTTTTCTTTAGCTTAATGTAAAAATCTTTATCAACTCTAAGATCCAACCTAAATTGCCATGGAAGACGAGAACCTCCATAAGTACCTTTTAATAATTTGGTACCACCTGATAAAGGTGATACTACATTTCGGGATGCAGTATAGGGTGTTCCCGACCCACCATTAATTGTTAAACTAAAGCCAAGATTGCTTAAAGGTTGACCGGGTGCTTTACCAGATTTATCTCTATTAATTGTAGGACCATTATATGTATTACCTGATCCCCACCGGTAATCAAAAACTATGTTAAAAGCATGTCGTCTATCCCAAGGCATTGGGAAAGTTGAGCGCAAGTTAGGTAATCCGGCTGCTAATAACGATGCAGCTGTAGTTGTTGATGCACCCGTGGCATCAGCAAATTGTAATGTATAAGCAGCTCTAATACGAACATTACCGGTACGTCTAAGGTCGAACGCAGCAGTAAGCCCTTTTACTGTACCAAAATCGAGGTTGTTGTATGATGTGTAATCTTTTGGATATGCTCCGTTAAAGCGATACAACTGAATCATACTTCGCATTTCCTTATAAAACGAAGTAATTGTTAT